>JADGQN010000032.1 GCA_017881765.1 Syntrophobacterales bacterium
GCATGGAATATTTCCGTACCCATCACCAGCAGGTCTGCCCCAAGCTCCGCTACCAGTCGTGCGTTACGCGCCTTGATCCCGCCGTCCACCGCGAGAATGATCGATCTTCCCGATCTCGCGATCATACCGTGGGCAGCCTTGATTTTATCATTCATAGCAGCAATATAGCTCTGGCCTCCAAAGCCCGGGTTAACCGTCATGATGAGCAGGAGGTCGATCTCGCTGATCAGATACTCTACGGCGGTAAGGGGCGTTGCCGGATTGAGAGCGACACCGGCTTTCTTGCCGAGCGATTTGATGACATCCACCGTTCTGAAGAGGTGGTTGTCGCTTTCCGCATGGATCGTGATGATATCCGAGCCGGCATTAGCGAAGCTCTCCACAAACGCAGCCGGATTGTCGATCATGAGGTGCGTGTCCAGTTGCAGCGTGGTCGTCTTCCGCACCGCCTCCACGATCATGGGGCCGATGGTGATGTTGGGAACGAAATGGCCATCCATTACGTCAACGTGAAAGAGGTCGGCGCCTGCCTCCACCACGGCTTTTATCTCGCTTTCCAGCTTACGGAAGTCCGCGGACAGAATCGAGGGCGCTATCAATACCGTCATGCTATCCTCCAACCGCCAATATTTCCAGCGTGTCGTCCTCTCCGAACAACATCTTCGGGGGGATCGAAGTCTGTACGATCGTCTTTAGAGGCCTGCCGGGTCTCTCCACGTAGGTCACGTTATATTTGATCTGTTTCGTCTCCAGTTCGTTGATGATCTCCGTGACCGATTTACCGACCAGGTCAGGCATGATAAAAAATTTCTTCTGTCTGCTCCCCACGATGAGGGTAACACCCCCCTCCTCAACAATATTCTGACCGTTCTTTGGCGACTGAGCAACGATCGTCCCGACGTTGGGATTGGGAACGTTGATGACCTGCTTCACGAGGATGTATTGTTCCTTGAGCGTGGCTTCCGCGTAACTCAAGGTGTGATTAGTGACAAGTGGAACATTGACCAGAAGCGGCCCTTCGGAAACAACGACCGACACAATCCGTCCTTTCCTCACCGGCATGTTGCCCTCTGGCCTCTGAGAGATGATGTAGTTGTAAGCGATGTCTTTTCGTTTCTCGTACCTGGAAACGATAACGGAAAGATCCTTGTCCTCCGCGAGTCTCTTCGCATCCGAAAGCTCTTTCCCCACAATGTCGGGACACGTAATTGTCCCTTCCTCTCTTATGAGGACACGCATGGCGAAGTAACTCGACAACGTGAAGATGACGATGAATATGCAACAATACAGGAGGGCCTTCAGCCAGCTCATGCTTTCCTCAGCTTTGCAATAAAGAAACCGTCCACGCCCGTTTCGTGGGGCAGAGAAAGAAAGTATTCCTTATTAAACAGGAAGGGCAGGGGATTTTCAAGCAGAAACTGTTCTTTTTCCGCAAAAGCCCGGATCACGTCGAGGGTCTCTTCGGGTTCAAAAGAACAGACGCTATAGATGCAGTGTCCGCCTTGTTTCAGGCTTCTCCAGGCCGCGCGAAGGAGGGCAAGCTGGTAAACGCCGAAACGCAATATCTCATCTTCCGTTCTTCTCCATTTTATTTCCGGGTGCTTCCGGACGATGCCCAGAGAAGAGCAGGGCGCATCCAGAAGAATCGCGTCGAACGCGTTCCGTTTGAAAGGCAAATGCAGAATATCCCCTCTGACAATGCTCAACCTCTCCGGCCCGATCGATAGCCGCCCGATGCGCAGGTCCATGGCTACGAAGCGGGCTTCGGGATAGAGGTCCAGCATCTGCTCAGTTTTTGTGCCGAGTCCTGCGCAGGCATCGAGAACAAGGTCACCTGGTCCCGGGGCCACGGCTTGACCGACCAGTTGTGAAGCCTCGTCCTGAACATGGATCACCCGCGATGCAAAAAGCCCGTCGCTGAGCAGAGGCCCTATCCGGTCAACCGTGATGGCAGAGTTCAAAAGCTTTCCGGTGCGGGGTGTGAGCCCTTTCTGTCTGATCTTTTCACTTACGAGCCCTTGACTCATTTTGTTCTGATCGACGCGGAGGCTGAACTCCGGTGTCAGGTTCAGCGTGGAGATCAGAGCCTCGGTCTGCCGTTCACCGAGCCTGGCCAGCCAGCGGCGCACGAGCCATTCCGGAAACGAGTAGGCAACGGAAAGACGCTGCTCCAGGCGGTCCGGCGGCGCCAGGTGCCTGCCTTCTCTGACAGCCTTTCTCAGGACGGCGTTGACAAAGTTCGCAACGGCCACGCCTTTCTCTTCCTTGACGTACTCGACCGTTTCATTCACCACATGATGCGCACCCTTTTTCATGAACAAGGCCTGATAGAGCGCGACCCACAGAAGGTAGCGAACATCGTCTTTGAGAGTTTTGTGTATATAGTGGGACAGGACCCAGTCGAGGTGGACTTTCCACCGGACTACACCGGCCGTTATCTCGTAGAGCAAGGGCTTCATCGTTTCCGGGACAGGCGCGCGCGAAAAGAAACCGTCGATGGTTTCGTCCAGCGGCCGGCCTTGCTCAACCTGCCGTATGATCTCAACCGTAAGTGAACGAAGGAGGACCGATTTAGCGTCTATGCGTCATCTCCTCCAATCTTTCTATGCGTTCTTCAATTGGAGGATGGGTGCTGAAAAGGGCGCGCACACCCTTGGCGGTGAAAGGATTGACTATGAACATGTGTGCGGTGGAAGGGTTTGCGTCTTCCATGGGCACACGGGCAACGCCCATCTGAAGTTTCTTGAGTGCGTCGGCCAGAAAAAGGGGATTGCCGGAAAGCTGGGCTCCGCCCTCATCCGCGTAGTATTCACGGGAGCGGGAGATCGCCAGTTGGATGAGCATGGCTGCAAATGCCGCTATCACCGAAAAAATGATCACACTGAATATGTTGCCGCCGCCCTCACCGTCACTGTCTCTACTTCCACCAAAAATGGCTGTGAACCTGGCCACGCTGCCCAGCATCGTGATGGCGCCTGCCATGGCGGCTGCAACAGTTGATATCAGAATGTCGCGGTGCTTCACATGAGACAGTTCGTGCGCCAGAACGCCTTCCAATTCGTTCCGGTTGAGCAATCTGAGGATGCCTGTCGTCACCGCAACGACAGCGTGCGACGGATTTCTCCCTGTTGCAAAAGCGTTGGGGCTGTCTTCCTCTACGATGTAAACCCTGGGCATGGGAATAGATGCTTTTTGCGACAAAGAAGCTACCACTGCGTACAGTTCCGGCGCTTCACTTTCAGTTACCTCCCTCGCGTGATACATGGCAAGCACTATGCGATCGCTGAACCAATAGGTCACCAGGTTCATGACGAGCGCTATGGCGAACATCACATATGCCCCGCTCTGTCCGCCGATGATGCTCCCGAGCGCGACAAATATGATCGTAAGGACGACCATCAGAAAAAATGTCTTGGCTTGGTTCATCGATTTTACCCTCCCTGACAATCTGCTGCTGATAAGAACTCTTAACCGCTCAATATCATTATTATATATATCGTTTTTGCGTAGAAAGTCAAGGCGCAGGTGCCCGGGTCACCGGTGCCTTGGCGCGCGAGAAGGCGTAGAAAACGAGGCTCGCTGCCATGCAGAGGAAGCAGATAAGAAAACAGACCTTATATGCAACCGGAGGGTAGGAGGAGCCGGTCCGGGGAAAGAGTCCTATCACCTTGCCAAATGCCGTGGTGAGCACCGCGCCGCCCAGCATGACGCAGAAGTTCAACCATGCCATTGCGGTCCCTGCTATGCTGATCGGAAAGAGTTCCTTGACGTGCGCGAAGAGGAGCGTACCGGACGCGTGAAAAAAACCGATACAGAATGAAAGGGCCACGTAGAACTGCACGCTTTCGATGTTCCATACGCCGGTCAGGGAGAACAGAGCGAGGCAGTAAAAGGAGAGCCCCGTGAGAACCACCTGTTTCTCCGAATAAGCGCCTCTGTCGACCATCATGCCGCTCATCGGTCCGCCGCATACATTCCCTATTGACAGGAAAATCAGAACATTACCCGCCTGAACGGGCGACAGGCCTCTGGCATCCATGAGATACATGCCGAGCCATACGCCTTGCAGGCTTACAAATGTCCCATATCGGAAAAAAGCGGCTGCGGCTATTTGCCAGAAGGAGAGGGAACCGAGGATGAGCCTGCCGGATGCCCGAAGGTTCGGCTGCTCGGAAATGGTAGACGTGTGGTCGGAGGGGATGGCCTTTCCTTTGCTCAGGATGAGGAATGATAGTACGCCGAGAAAGGCAGTGAGAAGGGCCGTCCAGATGAACGTTGTCCTCCAGTTGCTTTTTGATGCCACATAGGCCAGCGGGGAAGCGGCAAGGATGCTTCCTGCGTATCCGATGGAAACAAAGAGACCTGCTAACGTCGAGAAACTATTTCTCGGAAAACGTAGAGTGAATACCTTCAGGGAACCCATCAGCACGGCGGCCATGCCAAGGCCCATGAGTACCCTCCCGATCGTTGCCACAAAGAACGACTCAGCCAGGCCGAAAAGAAGAGACCCGGCTGCGCCGATGAAGACGCAAGACGGGATCACAATGCGCGGGCCAACCCGATCGAGAAGGGGCCCCAGCACAACCTGGAATAAAGCAAATGAATAAAAGAAGGCGCCGCCCAGCACCCCCAGCGTCTCGGCGGTCAGGTGAAGATCAGCCATCAAGCTGGGAGCGATGATCCCGCTTGAGACCCGGTAGAACACGGATAGTATGTAGAGGAAGACCAGAACGGCAAAGATGATGACGAGTCTTTTCATCGATGAGTTATAAATTCAGGGTTCCAGGGTCCAAGGTTTCGAGGGTTCGAGCAAAGACTAGACCACTTTATCTCACGGTAGCTATCGTTGGAGTCCTTGGCCCCTTGGCCTCTAGGACCCTGTCTCTATGTATTGGTGCTTTTGTCCTCGATACCTTGGACCCTTGAACCCAGTCTTTTTGTTCTGTCCGTGCGTGACCGCGGCCCCTGTCTTTAATGATGGTGATGCTCCGGTTCCTCTGTTGTAGGACCGATCTGACAGTATAGAGCGTCATTCTCGCACTCCGCGCACTCCATCTGCAGAACCGTGTGTTTGATGCCAAGATCGGCGAGTTTTTCCTCGATAACTTTTCTGATGCCGTCGGTTTCGCTGATCCTGCGGTCACTGATGAGTACGTGGGCGGAGAAGGCGGGAATGCCATGGCCGATGGACCAGAGATGTACATCGTGGACGCCCATCACATCGGTCATTCCGCAGAGAAGCGTTGAAATCTCTCCGGCGTGCAGGTCCAGGGGGCTCAATTCGAGAAAAACCCAGAGAGCCTCTTTAACGACACGCCCACCACCAATGATAATGATCACGCCCACGATGCCGCTGGTTATGGGGTCGGCCAGTTGCCATCCCGTGAACATGATGATCAGGGAAGCGATGATGACGCCCCCGGAGGATATGGTATCTCCAATAACATGGAGAAACGCACTTTTAACGTTGAGGTCAGTATGCTTGTGACCCAGGATCCACGCCATGACCAGGTTGCCTACGAGACCAAGCACGGCAACCACGAGCATCAGGCTCGAATTGACCTCCGGAGGCGTGAATAGCCTGTGGTACGTCTCGAGAAAAATAAAAATTGAAATAACGATAAGGCTGCAGCCGTTCAGCAACGCTGCCAGTATGCCTATCCTTTGATACCCGTACGTCGCGCGGTAATCGGACGGGCGACGCGATATGTTCAGGGCAATAAGGGTGAGGGCGAGCGCGAAGACATCGGTTACCACGTGGCCCGCATCACTCAGAAGGGCGAGGCTATTGCTGAGGATACCACCGACCACCTCTCCGGCCAGGATGATAAGCGTAACGACGATGGTCCATCCGAGCCGTTTTTCGTAACTTGCTTTCACGATAGCTCCTTGGCGAATTCACCCCCACCCCCTCCCTCCCCCCTTGAGGGGGAGGGAGGGGGTGGGGGTGAATAAGTTAACGCGTTTGTATTAGCGATAATAGTAAGTATTAAATATCAAATTTTCCACTTGCACAAGGGCTCTTTTTTGTGGGTATTGACAACAGATGATCGGGAATCTACGGTATGGAAGCAGACTGGGCATGGATGTGATATACTTATACACATGGGCGCAAGGTTGGAGTGCCCTTGAGACGTCACAAAAGGGGGTATCAGATGGCCGAGAAGAGCGCTAAGACCAAGACATCAGGTAAGGCTACCGGCACCAAGGTTGTTGCCAAGAGCGCCAACGCAAAGGCACCGGGCAAACCATCGACGGCAAAGACAGCTGCAAAACCGGCGAAGAAAAAGACGACGTTTAAGCTCCGCGCCCCGGAGGCGACGCAGGTGTTCGTCGCAGGTTGCTTCAACAATTGGGATCCTGCCGTAGATCCTTTGATGCCGGGCGGGGAGGGCACGTGGACGTGCACGCTCATGCTTGAGCCGGGTGAGCATGAGTACCGTTTCGTCGTCGACGGTGTATGGTGGGATGATCCTATGGCAGCGGAGCGGCGGGCCAATGACTTCGGTTGCGAGAACTGCCTAATTATTGTATAGAAGGCCGGAGGTCCTGAAACGACTTCTCTGAGCGGGCCAGCGGGCAGACGTTCTTTTGCCCGATCTGGTTAATTTTCCGATTTCTCCGACTTGGGGGTGAGTTGTGCCCCCGCATTCTCTTCCTTCTTCTTTTCGAGGGCCTCACCGATCTCAGTCAGCCTTTTCATCACGAGATGGTTGACGCTGTTCTCCGGATAGGTCCCGTCTTCACCCATGGCACCTGCTTGCATCCCGGTGAGGATTTCAAGACCGTCCTCCATCATTTCCATGGCATAGATAGCGAATTTGCCGTTTTTGACCGCATCGACAATTTCTTGCTTGAGCATCAGGTTTTTCACGTTCCTGCTCGGTATGATGACGCCATGACTTCCGTCCAGGCCCCTTGCCTTGCACAGATCAAAAAATCCTTCAACCTTCTGGTTGACCCCTCCTATGGGCTGGACATCGCCGTTCTGATCCATGGATCCGGTTACCGCATACTGCTGCTTCAGCGCTACCCCGGCGATGCTTGAAAGAAGGGCATACATCTCCGCGCACGTAGCACTGTCGCCTTCAACCATGTCGTAAAGCTGCTCGAACGTGATTGACGCTGACAGGCTGATCGGCTTACGGGCCGCGTATTTGGCTCCGAGATAGCTCGCAATGATGAATATGGCTTTCTCGTGTATCCTGCCGCTCATCTTAGTCTCGCGTTCTATGTTGACGATACCGGCCTTACCCACGTAAGTGCGAGCCGATATGCGCGACGGCCGTCCGAAGCTGTAATCGCCCTGGTCAAGCACGGCGAGGCCGTTGACTTGCCCTATTTTTGCGCCTTCCGTGTTGACGATGAGCACATCTTCCAGAGTCGCTTCACGGAGACGTTCCTCGATCCTGTTCACCCTGTAGATTTTCTCACTCAGAGCCTGCTCGACGTGAGTCGCGCTGACAAAGCTCACCCCATCTTTTTTCGCCCAATAGTGGGCCTCGCGCAAAAGATCGGCAATACTGCTGAAGCGGACCGACATTCTATCCTGGTGATCAGCGAGGCGTGAGCCGTATTCGATCACCCTGGCAACGCCGCTCCGATCAAAGGGCAAAAGCTTTTCCGCCTTTTGACAGCTCGCGATAAAGGCTGCGTATTTCTCCATATGCTCCGGCGTACGGTCCATCCGGTTGTCAAAGTCGGCTTTGACCTTGAAGGTCTCATTATAGTCGGGGTCCATACTGGAAAGCAGATAGTACAAGTAGGGATTACCGACAAGAACTACCTTGATGTCGAGCGGGATCGCTTCAGGCTTCAACGTCGCCGTGCTCATCAGCCTGTACTGCTCCAGAATATCCTCTACCTTGATCTCCTCATGCTTGATGGCCCTTTTCAGGGCATCGTACGAAAACGGGTTCCTGAGTACGTCGAGCGCGTCAAGCACGAGGTAACCGCCGTTCGCCTTGTGGACCGAACCGGCCCGGATCATCGTGAAGTCGGTCAATGCCATGCCGTAGAGTATCTTGTATTCGATCCTCCCGAAGAGATTGAGATACGTCGGGTTACTGTCAAAGACAACCGGAGCACCTTTTGTTTCCGAGTTGTCCACGATGACATTGACGGTAAATCTGGCAAAAGAGACTTCCTGCTTTGGCATCTTGAGAAGGGGCACAGGAGAAGGTTGTTCTTCGGATGGCCGGAAGTCTTCCAAATGGGTGACTATGTCTTCCTTGACGTTGTCCAGATAGGCGCCTATCTTCTGATACGCTTTGTATCGTGCCTTAAGGTTTTCTATAAGCGGATTGACGGCGTCGATTGCAATGGCGCGCTCAAGCTTTGCCAGCATGTCCTGAACAAACTTCTCGGTCTCCCGCATTGCCCTGAAGACCTCATTCAGGCGCTCCTGGAACATCCTGCCGTTCTTCTCCAGCTCTTTCTTGGTTTTTTCATCCAGCTTGGCAAACTCTTCAGGCGTGAGCAGCTCGCCATCTTCCTTCAAGGGGAGTAATTGCACACCGGTCATACCCTTGCGCACAGTGAATCCTTGTTGACGCGCCTCCTCATCCAACTTTGAAAAGAGTTCACTCTGTTTCTGCTGAAACTCCTCGAGAATCCGGCTCCTCTGCTTCTCATACTCCTTAGATTCGAAAGCCTTGGGGATGTCAGCCTTCAGTGCCTTGAGGAAATCCTCCATGTCCTTCTGGAAGACCTTGCCTTGTCCCGCCTCCATGGAAATGGCGATTGCGGCATCCGGGTTCTTGAAGTTATAAACGTAGCACCAGTCGGGAGGCACCTGTTCCTTCGCCGCTTTATCCGAGAGCAAGGTCCGAACAGTGGTGGTCTTGCCTGTCCCCGATTCGCCCAGCGCAAATATATTGAACCCTTTGCTCGTGACGCCGAGACCGAAGTCGAGGGACTTCAAGGCCTTTTCCTGGCCAATGGTTCCGCCCAATACCGGAATATCCTCCGTGGTGGCGAATGTAAACTGATCGGTATCGCAACGACGATACAGCTCGTCAGGTCTCAATTTCCTCATCATAGCTGCCTCCTGCGGTCAAGTATCTCTTGTATGGAGCCTAGTGGTGGAATAGGTTGCCGTTTTCTCAGCAGAACAGGCCGGGTAAGCGATCCGGAACTCCGTTCCGTTGAGGTAGGTATTACCGGGCTTATTTTCTAACTTAGCACAGGATTCCCAGCCTGTAAAGGGGCCGGCTCAGGTTTCAGCTCGGTGGTCCTGGCGCCGCGTAGCTTAAGGTTTGCGTAAAAATGGCCGATAGTTTATCAGTGAAAGATTACTTCTAGGCAGGGTCAGGAAACAGGAATTTACAGTGGCACTCTCAGGTCCGCTCCTCGGAGAATTGCTTGTTCGGATGTCCTTGATCACCCAGCGCCAGCTGGATGAAGCGCTCAAGGTGCAGAGACAGCTTGGCGGCAAACTGGGCGAGGTACTCGTCACTATGGGCGTTCTGACCGAGGGAAACATCCTTGAGGCCCTGTCCAGGAAGTTCAACATCCCGCTTATCGACCTGGAATCGTTTCAGATAGAAGACAGCGTCGTCAAAATCATCCCTTCCCACTATGCGCGCAGGTACCACATCATGCCTGTGATGAAGAAGGGCACAACGCTGACGATCGCTACGGCAGATCCCACCAGCGTCAACACAATAAGCGATATAAAGTTCTTTACCGGCTATCATGTGGAGCCGATGATTGCTTCGGAGTCGGCGATCACGAGGGCTATCGAACGGTACCACGGAGGTTCCCAGACAGGACTGAAAAAAGTCATAGAAGACATGGGGATGATCCAGGAAGTTTCCTCGCTCCAGGTTGTTGAAGATGAAGAAAAAATGGATGTTGCCACCCTGGAGGCAGACGCCAAACAACCCCCCGTCGTCAATATCGTCAACCTGCTCATAGCGGAGGCCGCGCGAAAGAACGCCAGTGACATCCACATCGAGCCGTATGAGACCGAATTCAGGGTGCGCCTGCGTGTAGACGGGATTCTGTATGACATCATCAAGCTGCCCATGAAGTACAAAGAGGCCGTGGTTTCGAGAATCAAGGTACTTTCGAGACTCGATATTGCCGAAAAGCGTCTGCCTCAGGATGGGCGGGTAAAGATACAGATGAAGCTGGATAACGTACCCAAGACCCTTGACCTGCGCGTGTCCATACTGCCGACGCTCTTTGGAGAGAAGGTGGTGATGCGACTCCTCGACAAAGATAACCTCATGCTCGATATGAATCGACTGGGGTTCGAGGGGGATGGATTATTGCGATTTGAGGAGGCCATCTTCAAGCCGTGGGGTATGGTGCTGCTCACCGGTCCCACGGGTTCAGGAAAGACGAGCACATTGTACAGCGCCATCAACCGGATAAACACGCCTGAGGTCAACATCATAACTGCCGAGGACCCTATAGAATTTAACCTTTCGGGCATCAATCAGGTCCAGATGCACGAAATGATAGGCCTTACCTTCGCATCAGCCCTGCGCTCTTTCTTGAGGCAGGACCCGAATATCATCCTCGTGGGCGAGATCCGGGACATGGAGACGGCTGAGATTGCCGTCAAGGCTTCCCTGACAGGACACCTTGTGCTTTCGACGCTCCATACCAATGACGCACCATCCGCGGTCACGCGTCTGGTGAATATGGGTATAGAGCCACTCCTGGTCACGAGTTCCGTGATTCTCATTGCAGGACAACGTCTCGTCCGTCGTATCTGCCAGGAGTGCAAGGAAGAGGTTGAAGTTCCGCGCAAGGCTTTGCTGAACATGGGTTTTCCGCCGGACGAAGCGGACTGCGTGAAAGCCTACACGGGCAGAGGGTGTGACAAGTGTGGCCACACGGGGTACAAAGGACGGATAGGTCTGTATGAAGTCATGCCGATGACCGACACGCTGCGTCAGCTCATCCTGGAGGGATGCACCGTCATGGATCTCAAGAAGAGTGCTATCGAAGAAGGCATGATCACACTGCGACAGAGCGGGCTGCTCAAGATCAAAGCCGGGATAACTACGATAGAGGAAGTGATACGCGAAACCATACTCTAGCGCGCGGCGGCGTCAAAAGTCCATCTGCTTCGTTGCCTGCGCCCCGTGTCATTCCGACGTACCGCCAGGTACGCCTCCATTCCCCGTGGCTTGAGCGCCTCCGGGTACCCGTGAAGTTCTTCCACGGGTGGTGGGCCTTTTTACTTGCCGCACAAAGTTACACTCTATGCCAATTTGTATTCGAGCGGAGACCGAGGCGGCAGCGAGGAGCCCCACCCGCAAGCGGGTACCCGGGCGTACTGTGGTACGTCGAGGAGCGCGATAGCGTAGCATCCTGTAAGGACGCAGCGACAACGAAGGTATACGCTAGAAGACAAATTGGCATGGGTTCAGCGTATATTGTCGGCGAAGCCGTATGTATCAACCTGCCATCCTTCCTCGGGCATCTGCACGCCGTCAATATAAACCGTCCTGCCGTCAAGAGCGACTCTACCCTTTGCGATTAACCCATGCACCGCAAAAGGATATATCTGCCAATCACCCTCTACCCTGAGCACTTCCTGGATGCGCGTAGAAACCTCTTCCAGGGATTTGTAAAGATTGTTCTCCTCCCTTTGTACGGCGGCCCGAAATTGTTCGAGTGTCCTTGCATCTGTTTTTTCCGCAAACCTTCTAATCCCGCGCAGCTCATCATCCCATCTTGAGAGCTGCAAGGATTTTGATTGGATCAATATGGGCCCGCCGTCATCGCTTGCATCAACGAAAAACAGGGTCGATTTCACACCGTTTTCTCCGGCGAGTATCGCTTTGGCAGCAGGTCTCCACCCGAGCCCGATGTACTTTTTCGCATCACCCGGATGAACGTTGAGAATCCGTGGATAGTATCTGTTGGCCATCCAATCCCCTATCCACAGGTCATATCCAGCCAGGCAGATCAGGTCCGGCCTGCCATTAAACACCTGTTCCACAAGTGTCATGACCGCCCTGTCATAGCTGTTTCTTTCAACCCCATACCTGGGAACGTTTTCAAGTTCCCACATCTCGCGGAAGTATTTCGCCGAGTCAAGCAGAACTACCGGAGCAGCATGCTTTCTTGCTTTCATTACGCCTGCGCAGCCGGGTACGTTGCTGAATACAACGTGCTGTTTACCAGGGTCCCGCTCGTAAATCCTTTCGTAATTGGTGCCGGAGCCGGAGACGCCGCAGGCGTACCGCATTGGTCCGGAAGAGGGGTCGAAAACCAGTCTGGTTGTCATTTTTCAGTTCCTGTTTTGTGCCGTAGGCCAGAACGCGCTCTGTCACGCTCTGGATACGTTAGTGATAACAAAAAGGGAATTGTGTGTCAAGTTCGATTCCACAGATAGATTCCGCGGGTGGGCAGGAGAGGGGCTGAAAGCTTTCTTTCCTACGAGTAGACCCTGCGCCACCATCGCCCCGATTCATAGTTGAAATCTCTTGTCCGTTGCTTTGTCATGGTGTATATAATAGCTGGTGCAACCGAAATGAATCGCAGTGCCTGGGCAACGGGACTTTCATTTCGGGGATTGCCTCAGCGAAGAAAGTCATTCAATACCCTGTGCATCGAATGCAACGCAGCATGGGTTAATACCGATAGGGGGAAACATGCCGGAAACATATCTTCTAAAAGAGCTCAGCCGGTATCCCATAGGCACGTGGGCGGACATTATGAACAGGAATGCGCTTCTTTTTCCGGATGAGGAGGCGTTTGTTTACAAAAGGGAAAGGGTGACATTCTCGGGGTTCAACGCGCGGGTGAACAGCCTCATCAACGCGCTCCGGTCGATGGGGGTTAAGAAGGGGGAAACGATAGGCGTCCTGTCGTGGAACTGTCTTGAGTACGCTGACCTGTATGGAGCGGCCATGAAGGGCGGTTTTATCCTCTCGCCTTTCAATCCCAGGTTGCAGGCCAATGAACTCGATTACCTTATCAATTATTCGGAGACCGGCGTGCTCTTTGTGGGCCCGGAACTGATGGACGTTGTCGACCAGTTGCTGCCACGCCTGCCTCGCGTCAAACAGTACGTTGCGCTCGAAGCGAGCGTTCCCACGCGTGCCCCATACACTCCCTATGCTCAACTTCTCGCAACATATCCGGCAGCTGAACCGGATATTCAGCCGGAGGAAGACGACCCGTGTATCATCTACTACACGAGCGGGACCACCGGCGTGCCCCGAGGTGCCCTGTGCAGCCAGCGGCAAAGGATAGAGGACACACGGACAAAGGCCCTCCAATTGAACACGAAACCGCGAGACAGGCACATCCTGATCATGCCCCTCTTCCACATCGGCGGAAGCGGCAACACCTGGACCTACTTTTATGTGGGCGGCTGCAACGTCATCACGCCTGAACGGGTCTTTGACCCTGCAGCAACCATGAGAGTGATCGAGGAAGAGAAGGCAACCGACATTCACATCGTACCGACCCACCTGGTCTCCATACTTGCCTTGCCTGACCTCAAGACATATGACGTAAGCAGGTTGAAGCGGATCTGGTACGCTGCCTCACCTATGCCCACGGAGCTTCTACGAAAAGGGGTGGAGACCTTTGGCCCTATCTTCATGCAGTGCTACGGGCAGTCGGAGTCAGGGCCCGATATCACGTTTCTGTCGTCCGAAGATCACGACGTACTCGGTCTGCCGCCCGAAGAGCAGCGGCGACTGGCCTCCTGCGGCCGGCCGTGCATGGGGGTCCACGTGAGGATCGTGGATCAGCAGGGTCTCGATCTCCCTGTGGGCACGGTCGGAGAAATTATAGTAAAAAGTAAGAGGATCATGATGGGGTACTGGCGCAAACCCGAGGATACGAAGAACGTTCTTATTGATGGGTGGCTCCACACGGGCGACATGGGCTATTACGATGAGAAGGGCTACCTCTATATAGCCGACAGGAAGAAGGACATGATCGTTTCCGGTGGGGAAAATATCTTCCCACGCGAAGTTGAGGAGGTGCTCTATCAACACCCGGCCCTACTGGAAGCGGCTGTCATCGGCATACCCGATTCCTACTGGGTGGAGAGTGCCCATGCAGTGGTAACCTTGAAACAAGGGATGGCTGTATCCGACAAGGAGCTGATAGACTTCTGCAAGCAGAGACTGGCTAGATACAAGGCTCCCAAATCCGTCGAATTCGTCAGCGCCCTTCCGAAAAACGCTTCGGGCAAGATTATGAAGCGTGAGCTACGGGAAAAATACTGGCAGGGGAAGGAAAGAAAAGTATAGGAGGGAAAGATTAATCGATGGCATCGGTGTCGATCGTCCTTTCCGGCACGTGTCCCTGGACGTCCTTGAGACACGCGGGATTTCTCAGGGCGTCAACGACCAGCCGACTCACTTCCTGATGATGTTCCAATAAGTCATATTTCCCTCCCTTGAGCAGCCAGTGAGTGACGATGTGCTCTAAAATGCCCAGAACTAAATGACGCAGGATATAGACATCCGTATCCTTTCTGATCACACCTTCTTCCTGCCCCTCTATTATGATCTCCAATACGTGGCCGACCGATTTCTTCAGGAAATCGTAGGTGTCGGTCTTGACAAAACTCTTGCTCACCCGCATCTCGAGCATCAGCATTCTCCCGTACTCCGGATTCACCTTGAAGAAGTAGAGAAAATACCAGACGAATTTTCGAATCTTGTTGAAAGCCCCGAAAATCCCCTCGAGGTGCAGTTCGAGCTGAGTGCGGAATTCTTTCGTTTCTTCGATGGGGATTGAGAAGAACAGATCCTCTTTGTTCTTAAAGTACTGATAAATGCTACCCTCGGCGACTCCCGCCCTTTGAGCTATTTCCGAGATCGTGGCCGCCTGGAAACCTTTCTTGCTGAAGACTTCAATGGCCGCCTGGATGATCGACTCTCTTCTAATTGCTTTCTTGGAAATACGGTTCGCAGCCATAGACCTGATTACCCCCTGTGCGTTATTTTTACCGACGATCGCTTCACCTGTCAAGAATAAAGGGCTTTCGAATGCGATTCATTTGTCATCAGGCTCGATCGCCGAGGCCTTGCTCTTACACACGAGAACGATCACAAAATGAATTATGCTCATTATTGTTGTGGGTATGTTCTTCCACCTCTGTCAAATATAGCCTTTAAAGGAGGGGCCCGATGAATACCATCCTGGAGGAATTGACACAAAAGGCGAGCCCGATGAATACTATTCTACACACATTGGCACAGAATAACGTATGCAAAATTAGATTTCAGAAAAAGCTTGACATTTTCTTTAAACATCAGCATAATGAACATAATTCATTATTATAGCTTTTCTGTAGCATTTTAGGTGTTGTTACTTGTTGTGAACATCTTCTCTTTCTCTGGCGGGTCTATAAAGCCAGAATTGAGAAAGAAGTTTGGAGGAAGACTTTGATGGACAGGGCACGGGAGGTTTAAATGGCGTATACCTTAAAGGCTTGGCCTGAATTCAAGAATTACCAGAACACGTGCTACAGGAATTATCTTTTTGCCCCGGAAGGCCTCCGCGTTATGGGCTCTACCTGGAGTGTGCTGGCTCCGCTTAAGGGGCTTGGTGACGATATATACCTCCTGGGAGGCGAGCCGCACGCCGCGTCATTAGCGGGGACTTTGCCTGAGGAGAGCCGCGAGAATATTTTAGCAGCTGAAGGCGCGGGCATGGGTTATCACTCGTGCAGTTACCTGAAGCTCTTCACCGGAGAAGTCATTCGCGATAAAATCGGTATTACCGACGGGACAATCAAGGAAGGTTATCCCAAACCTGATCTAATCTGGACCACACACCTGTGCAATCAGCATTCCAAGTGGTACCAGGAAGTTTCACGGCGGCTTGGAGGAGTGCCTTTTTTCCCGATAGACATGATCGGCGGGGGAAATGCGGAGAAAGATCCTAAGATCGTAAATTATGTAAGCGATCAGATGGAAGAGGGGATCAATTGGCTTCAAAAAGTCACCGGCAGGGAATTTTCGGATGAGTTGTTTGCCAAGGCAGTACGGAATGAGATCAAGGTGCTGGTCCTGTGGGGCAACATCTGCGCGTTAAACAGGAGTGTGCCCGCGCCGCTGGACGAGCGCCGGCTGATAGCGCTCTTTCCACCCGCGGTCGTAGACCGGACCACCGATGAGTGCGTGCGCCTTTACGAAATGCTTTTTAAAGAAGTCAAAGAGATGGTCAGGACCGGTCAGAGTGTCGCTCCGGACCAGCGCTTCAGGATAGTCTATTTCGGCATAGCGCATACCTACGGCCATCCGGAAATGGCGAGAATCCTGAGAGACGTGGGCGCTGAGATTGTTGCCTCGGTCTACACCTTCGGCACCTGCGGCAATTTCAAAGGGATCGTCAATGGAAAGTGGTCATGGGATCCCATCGACCCTGCATGGGTAGACAATCTCGATTTATCCACCCGAAGAAAGGCAGTCGAGGAGCTCGCTAAAATCGTCCTTGGTTGGCCCACCTGGCAAGGGGTGCGCTCCTGGTGGGCGTTGGAATCGATGGCCCATTCAATGATAGACGAATTTAAAGCGGACGGGCTTTTGCTCGCGCCCAGCCGCAGTTGCGAAACCGATTTCAGGAACGGGTACGTAGGGCTGCAGCGCGTCTTCAAGGGCAAGATTCCGACTATAGAGTACGATACCGACCAGGTGGATGTCCGCCAAATGGATTTACCGGGTGCACAGCGGAAGACCGAGTTGTTCGTGCATCTCATGGAAGCGGCCAAAAGAAGGAGTGCGTGATACATGGCGAAAAAAGGCTCTGAAACAATAATCGAACGTTTCCGCTCCATAACCGAGAACCCCCAAGGCTATGCCAAGTCCCTCCACGAAAAAGGAAAACTCGTGGCCGGGTACATGTGCACCCATGTCCCCGAGGAGATTCTCTATGCGGCCGGCATTGTGCCGGTGAGAATCTTGAGTTCCCATGTCTCACAGGCAATGACGAGAAGCTACATCCATGAGACATACTGCTCGTTCTCGCACGACTGTGCCTACCAGGGGCTGGTCGGCAATTATGACTTCCTGGACTTGATCACCACGAGCTCCAGCTGCATACACATGGGTGAAGCCTTCAATGTGTGGGTCCGGTTCGCTGGATTCGAGGGGAAGCATTATCTCATATCCTACCCGCACATCATCGAGACCAAACCTGCTGCCTCCTTTATGGAGCAGTCTTATGAAGAGTTCAGGAAATTTCTCGAGGCGTTTACGAAAAAGCCCATCACCGATGAAGACATCGAGAAAGCAATCAAGGTTTACAACCATACCAGAGGGCTCCTCAAGCGGCTCTGGCAGCTATTGCGACGCGAGAATCCGCCCATCACGGGAACGGATGCCGCAACCGCGACCCTGGCTTCCCAGTTCATGGACAAGCAGGAATTCAACAAACTGCTTGAGAAGCTTCTCAAGGAGCTGGAAGCTGCACAGGGAAAAGGCGCTCCAGGCGTAAGGCTGATGGTATCGGGCGGTGCGTGCGATGATATGGCGGCCCTGAATCTGATAGAAGATCTGGACCAGAAAGTAAATCTGGTCTTCCTCGATTCGTGCACTGCAGCCCGGTACTTCTGGTTCGAGATACCAGAAGGTAGAGCCGATAAGCTTGCCGCAATCGCAGAAGGGTACATCAGCAGAATCCCATGTCCTACAAAAGATAATGTTCCCGGTACGGGCGAGAAGAAGAGGCTCAGGTTCGTTCAACAATTCATAGAGGAGTTCAAGCCGGAAGGCGTCGTCTTTATGTATCAGAGATTTTGCAGCCCTCAGCCTCATGATTTCATGGCGTTGAAACCTATCCTCGCCAAGCTGGGAGTTCCGTCGACCGATCTTGAACTTGACACAACGCTGCCAGTGAACCAGTTCCGTACACAGCTGGAAGCTTTCTTAGAAATACTAAAGCCGGTGGTGCCACTTGAATAAAGAAAAAATTCTTGCTGGAATCGATGCAGGTCATATCAGAACGAAAGCCGTACTGGTGAAGGGACAGGAAGTCCTGGGGTATGCCTCGGCAGCCACAGGACTTGATGCGGCCGGTGCGGCTGAAAAAGCACTCAATCAGGCTCTGGCCGCTGCCCGGGTCCCACGCGGGGAATTGGGCGGGCTCGTCGTTACCGGAATCTTCAAAGACGTGGTGAAGGTCCCGGAACTCGCGATAGAAAAAACCATACCTGAATATATGGCGGACGCGAAAGGGGCCCTGTTCCTCAATAAGAATTCCAGGACCGTCATAGACATCGGCGGAAACGTGCATAAAGCTGTCCATTACGACAAAGATGGAAACCTCCTCGACGTTATCCAGAATGATAAGTGCGCCGATGGACTGGGCATCTATTACACGACTATAGCGAAGACCCTCGGCGTGAGCGAAGAAGAACTCTCCGAACTGGCACTTAAATCGAAGAAGAGCGTAGCCGTGGCCATTCAGTGCGGCCTGTGCGCTGAATCGGAAGCTATCGACCTGATGTGCCAGGGCGTCGATGTCGCCGATGCGGCAGATGCTGCCTTACGGTTCATCGTTGAACGCGTTGCTGCCATGGCCTCAACCATGCCTCTTGAGCCCGAGGTCGTGGTGGCCGGTGGATTAGCGAAATCCAAAGCGCTTATGAAACACCTCCCGGTCTTACTCAAACATGACGTCAGCGTCTTGAGCCTTCCGGAATATGTGGGTGCAATAGGCGCTGCTATCAGTTACGAAGGTGGAAAATGAGCCAACACGAATATGCTTCAGTGAACGAAAAGCTCGATTGGAAAAAGGCCAAGACCATAGCGGCGGGAGTTGATGTAGGAGCAGTGAGCACGAAAGCGGTGATACTGCTGGATGGCCAACCCTATGCAATTTCTGTCGTCACCACCCGGGTGCCTAAGGAATCGGCTCTCAAGGCTATAAACGCGGCCCTGGCGAAAACCGATCTGCCGTTAGAAAAGATCCGTTACATAGTGGGAACCGGTCGCGGCAGAAAGCAGGTGCCTTTTGCACATAAGACTCTTTCTGAAATCGTGTGCGGGGCTGCAGGCGCCGTGCATGTCTGGGGACCCTCCGTGCGCACAGTGCTCGATGCCGGAGGTCAAAGCTGCAGGGTTATTCAATGCACGGAAAAGGGAAGAGCAACCTCATTCCTCTGGAACGATAAATGTGCCGCCGGCATCGGACGCTCGATGGAAGCGTTTGCGGGCCTTGTCGGGAAAGATTTAAGCGAGATGAGCGACATTGCTCTTGAAGCCGATAAGTTTCCAAAGTTGAGCGACTTTTGCTCTGTGTTTGCCCAATCCGAAGCTCTTGATCTGGTTCGAAGCAAAGTGCCGGCAGATGAGATAATAGCAGGCTACCACCATGCCATGGTTAGGAGGATTAGCACTCTGGTCTCGAGACTCGGTGCGAAAAAGGATTTTGTCGTGATCGGCGGATTGGCCAAGAATCAGGCACTCATGGCGCCTCTGGAAGAGAGACTGAAAATAGGCAGGCTGGCTCCTGTGGCTGAATGGGATCCGGCAGTAATAGTGGCTCTCGGCGCAGCGCTCTCGGCGGATGCCTTGTATAAGGAGCAGCAATCTGACGCATAAAGACTACAGGTTTATAGGCAAACCTACCCCGCGCAAGGATGCCAGAGAGATCGTTACCGGCACCGGGCGATTTTTGAAT
This sequence comes from Syntrophobacterales bacterium, assembly GCA_017881765.1. GTDB lineage: Bacteria > Desulfobacterota > Syntrophorhabdia > Syntrophorhabdales > WCHB1-27 > JADGQN01. Next base: position 19,618 of record JADGQN010000032.1, read on the forward strand.
GACATCAAGCTCCCGGACATGCTCTACGGCAAAGTGCTCCGTAGTCCCCATGCGCACGCAGTCATCAAAAACATCGATAAGGGCAGGGCGAAAAAGCTCTCCGGCGTAAAAGCCATACTCACTTGGGAAGACGTTCCCAATTGGAAAGGAGGCACGCCCCGCTACACGCGCGTGCTCGACCATAAGGTCCGCTACGTTGGCGATGCGGTGGCGCTCGTCGCCGCTGTAAGCGAAGAGATAGCAACCGAAGCGCTTCACTTGATAGACGTAGATTATGAGGTTCTGCCCGCGGTCTTCGAAATGGAAGATGCATTGAAACCGGGCGCCCCTCAGTTGTATGACGAGTTTCCCGGAAACGTGGTGACCGCCGGTATGCCCTTCTTCGGTCCGAAGAGCTTGAAGGC
>JADGQN010000033.1 GCA_017881765.1 Syntrophobacterales bacterium
CGCCGCGGCAGTCACATCGGTCTTTCTGCTGAGCTTGACAGCCACAGCGGTTCATGCCCAGTCTTATCCCAACCGCTCCATCCAGATGATTATTCCAATTCCCGCGGGCGGCGGGGGAGATGTAAACGGCAGGATCCTGGCCGATGAGTTGGGAAAGATCCTTGGGCAGCAGATCATCGTGACGAATAAGCCGGGCGCCTCAGACACTCTTGGGACGGACGCCCTGGCCAAGAGCAAGAAGGACGGCTATACGCTCGGATATTCGGATGCGGCAGCAATGGTCTATTCCCGAATTTCTCTTCCGGGCCCCCTCCCTTATGATCCGGAGAAGGATTTTGATGATTTGGGTCTCCATGCCTTCTACCCCATAGCTATAGCAGTCAGGGCTGATTCGCCGTGGAAGACCTTTAACGAACTGGCTGATTATGCAAAAAACAACCCGGAGAAGCTCCGCGTCAGTACGGCAGGTGTGGGAAGCACGTCGAACTTCAATGTGCAGATTATCCAGTCCCTTACCGGCGCCCAATTTATCCATGTGCCCTTCAAAGGAGGCGAGGCTGTGGTGACCGCCTTACTGGGAGGCCACGTGGAAGTCAGTTTCGATATCGTGGGCAAGTGGGTGCCTCACGTTGATGCGGGCAAGGTCCGGCTGCTTCTGGTCAGCAGGAAAGTGCCGAGTCTTTCAAAGCTTCCTACCATCGCCGAATTAGGTTATAAACGGGATCTGCTCTCGGGCTGGTTTGCCATGTTCGGCCCGGTCGGTATGCCCGAGGCAGTAAAGAAGGTGCTTGTTCCTGCGGTAGAGAAAGCGATAAAAAATCCCGAGGGAAAAGCCAAGATTGAAAAGCTGGGATATGTTGTTGAATATAAATCGCCTGCCGAACTGAAGAAGCAGATCTCGTATGATTATGAGACCGCCAGCGCAATCGCGGCAAAATTAGGCTTGCAGAATAAATAGGTCCGAAGCTTGCGACCCCCGACGACGGACATACCAATGAACGATAAGGAGAAAATGCGATGGAAGATCCAAGAGAAAGACTGACAACGACCGTATCCGATGCGGAGCTCGAACGCAGATGGAAAGCGGCCCGCGCGGTAATGCGCGAACATAAGATCGACTACCTGGTGATGCGAAACGACGAGGAGTTCCTCGGCGGGTATGTACGGTGGTTCAGCGATTTTCCGGCCAGAGAAAGCTATCCCTTCACGGTGATTTTCCCCGTCGACGACGAGATGACCACGATCGCCTGCGGCAACCTTCCTCCCAGCGACTACTTTCCTCCCCGGTGGGCGGCACGGGGCATAAAACAGAGGCTGGGCGCGCCTTATTTCCCCTCGATGCATTACACGGCCACGATGGATGCGGAATTGGCCGTCGGCGTCTTGAAGGAGAAGAAAGGGGCCACCATAGGGCTCGTGGGCAGAACGTCCATTCCCATTACCTTCCACGAATACCTGGTACAACACCTGCCCGGCTGCACGTTCGTTGATGCGACCGACTCTATCGACCGGCTCAAGGTGATCAAGAGCCCGGAGGAGATAGAGCTGATCAAAAACACAGCCAGGCTCCAGGATGAGGCTATGGAACATGTGCGCAAGTCGATCCGTCCGGGCCGGAGGGACTTCGAGATATTCGCCGAAGCACAGTACGCGATGGCCATACGAGGCAGTTCACGACAATTGGTTCTTGTCGGCTCGAACCCGAAAGGTGTAGTCATCCGCTGGCAGGTGCACCACTTCCAGAACAGGATGATCAAAGAGGGGGACCAGGTCAATATACTGATCGAGACCAACGGCCCCGGCGGTTTCTATACGGAGATCGGCAGGGTCTTTTCCCTCGGAAAGCCGGCTCAGGCCCTGCAGGATGCCATGGGGACCGCCATAGAAGCCCAAGCCCTGTCCTTGAGCCTGTTGAAGCCGGGGGCGAACCCCAAAGATTTATGGGATGCGAATAATGCGTTTCTTCAGAAGCGGGGCTATCTGCCCGAGAAACGGCTTTACGCCCACGGCCAGGGTTACGACCTTGTGGAAAGGCCCGCCATCCGCTATGACGAGACGATGAAGATTCAGGCCGGGATGAATTTGACCGTTCATCCCTGGGCCATCAACGACTCGGCATGGTCCGTAGTGACGGACAACTACCTGGTCACCGAAACCGGCGTAAGTGCATGCCTCCATAAGACCCAAAAGGAAGTCATCGTGATTGAATAGCCTAGGATCAGCAAATGATATAGAGGCACTTGCCCGCCTGATTAAGGCGGGCAAGTTTTTTCATATCGCTCCCACAGGATGAGCCGGTTGCCGGAGACGTGCTATACTTAGCAGGTTCAACGGAACATCGAGGGTCTTCCGGAGTGGATAACGAACACATCGAACTGGGGAACTGGACGAAAGCGAAGCTGGATCAGATGCTGGCCAAGGCCACTTCTATCGCAGAGATCGGACCACGCATAGCGTTCATCTCCGGTCAGTTCATGGGCACACCATACAAGGAATTCACTTTGATTGGTGATGCAGAGACGCCTGAAGTCTTCACGATTAACCTGCAAGCTGTAGACTGCTTTACGTATCTCGATTACGTTGAGGCTATGCGACTATCTGATTCATTTCCCCGCTTCAAGATGAACCTGAAGAGGATCAGGTATCGCTCCGGAAGGGTGGCTTACGTTCACAGAAACCACTTCTTTACCGATTGGATAGAACGCAACCCCTCTGTTACCGACGTAACCGGAGAGATTGGCCGCGGAAGCGCCCGAGTCGTTTTGAAGAAACTGAACGAGAAGACGGACGCAACCTGCTTTATGGCCGGCATTCCTATCACAGAGCGAAATGTAACCTACATTCCCACGGACGCAATAGACAATGTGGTCATGGATTCGCTCCGGACCGGGGATTACGTGGGCATTTACGCTGAAGCCAGGGGGCTGGATGTCTCCCACGTCGGGATCATCGTCAAGAGTGACGATGCGGCCCATTTACGCCACGCTTCCTCTATCCCTTCGCACAGAAGGGTGATCGACGAGGACTTCGTGACTTATATGTCGGGTAAGCCCGGGATGATAGTGCTGCGACCGACAACCTGACCCAAGGCGCATAATACCAATTCGCCTTCAAGTGCATACCTTCCGGGTACCCTCCGCAGGTGGGTGTGCTGCGTCCTTACAGGATGCTTCGCTAGCGCTATCGCTCTCCTCGACGTACATCTGAGTACGCCCGGGTACCCTCTTGCGGGTGGGGCTCCTTGTTGCCGCCCGGGGTACCCGGCCGAAGGCTGGGTCGTCCGCTTGAATGCAAATTGGTATACGTCGCCATGAACCCCCAGTCCCCTCCGGTGTCTAAAATTCGCGGACGGGCATTGCGGCCAAGCCACGCCAGTCCTGCTGTTTCAATAATTCACACAATCCGCCCTTCCCTACCCCGCCATTGACAATGGGCTTTATCGACCTTATCAGTATAGAGAGAAGAATACACATTTCTGGTGGAGACGCAGACATGAAAAAGGCAATTTACGCAACACTTCTTCTGGGTTTGACGTTGACCCTTTTTTACGCATGTGCGTCGACAACGGGCAGGACGGCCGGCGAGCTGGTCGACGACACGACAATCGCGAATACCATCAGAGCCAAAATTGTTGGGGACAAGGAGCTCAGCTTTCTGAAGATCAACACTGACGTCTTCAACGGCAAAGTCACGCTTCTGGGCGTGGTGCCAAGCAAACAGGCCGAGGAGCACCTGATTTCTATTGCGCAGGGCGTCAAGGGTGTTAAGTCAGTAACGAGCAGGCTGACCTTCCAAACGAAATGATTACGTAGAAGGAGACTGGCAGTGAGTTGCGCGAACAGTCCCGGGACAAACGGAGCGCGCCAGCAGGCACGAGACTGACATTTGCGGTGGCAGGCAAAATAAGGAGGATTGAGATGGAACGTGAAAGATCGGGCGGTTCGGTAGTATCTTCATTTTTTCTGGGTGGGCTGATCGGCGCGGGCGTTGCACTCTTGATAGCCCCAATGACCGGCAAGGAAACGCGGGAGCAAATCAGGGGTCTTGCAGAGAACGCCAAGGGGAAGGCTGACGATTACTACGACCAGATCAAAGAGGCGGTTGCTTCGACCCTGGAGAACGGGAAAGGGCTCGTTGAGGAGAAAAAACGGCTCATCACAAGCGCAGTGCAGGCAGGTATAGACACGTACGAAAAGAAGAAAGAAGAGATGGCAGGAAAGTGTGGGTGACCGCGACACCGGAATATTCCAGGTGGGGCTCGGGAACCCCATCTGATGTGACGTGATCACCTCCTGATATGACTATCTGCGATCACAAGAAGCAGGTTGGGATGGGATCAGGTGGAAGGCTGCAGATCGCAAATAACCTTACGGCGTTGGGGGGTGTCATGATAGGCCTGTGCGTCGAGTGCGCTTTACGTCATCATGATTTCAGGGAGGTACTGGGACGCGGGGCAGACGAGGGCCTGTTTTCCGAGACACCTTTGCCTGAAGCCTGGATAGCCGGCAGACGGCACAGGCTTGTGCCACATGTCGGCTCGCAGGAAACGACGTGCAGCGAGTGTAACAGAAACGTGGCGAGTCTCTACACGCCCGCCGGATAGGACAACTGATTCCACACAAGCGATGCAGCAGTGTGCCAGTTCCGGCTCCTCCCGCCATACCGATCATGAGAGTTCCCATTGCCAGTTTTCACAGCACGACCATGAAACACGGGCTGATTTTCTTGCCCGGCCTCGCCTGTCTCACTGGTACCGCAGTTTTATGCTCTTTGGCGGAGCGAGGTCAAGGCTTGTGACGACCTCAGAGTTGCTCAAGACGCTCGAAACCGTCTCGCTGCCATCCAGAATGGAAAAGAAGTCGCTCTTGCTGACATAGGCGAGCACGTACTCCACAAACCCACCGGCTGTGTCACACTGGGTGAAATCCCGAACAGGCCAAGTCACGCCGAAGGCGAGCCCGTTGATATCGTCGGGCGCCACGTCTTCCTTACTGAGTACCCTCACGTTCGGTTCGAAGTAACGCTGAAGTATTAGTTGCAGTCTCTTTTCTCCGGTTGTTTTGTTTTGATCGAAGTTCACATCCTCCGGACGGACTTGAACCAAGAGGTAGTAAAGCTTCTGACCGCTATTATCGGTCAAGGCGGTGAACCCAAGACCTTCCTTGGCGAGGCTCATCTTGTTTAGCCGATATCTCGCGTAGATGCTCTTGAGCAAACCGGCATACTTCTGAGAGAGCGCTCCCAGGTGAGGGTTCTGATACCCTGCCTTGAGTCCTTCTGTCTCGTTCCTGGCGATTTGCACCGGACCGGTACAGGCCGTGAGAAAACCGGTTAATAGAAGAAGCAAACAACAAACTAAGATCTTTTTCATCTTTTCTTCTCCAGGAACTCCGGGGTTATTCTATACCTCACAATATAGGGACGAAAAAGACTATTGTCATTGACTTTTTCCATGTGCGACCACAGCCTATCACTATGCGGACCGCTTTGTAACGCATCGCGTGATCCCGACCATCCGCGAGTGAACCTTCTCGCATCAGCCAGACGATGGTCGGCCGCAAATACAAATGGAGGAGGTAGCAGGAATGAAACCTTACAAAATGTTCGGGGTGATGCTCGCCGCATGCGTGGTTATGACCGTGTGGCCCTTACTCGCATCTGCGCAGAAAAGTGCAGAGCCTCCTCAAAAGGGCACGGCGGCAGGGCAAGAGGAAAAGGCCCGGATGAACCAGACTGCAGGGGAACCCGAGCAATCGACCGGGAAAATGGAAACGTACAAGAAGGACCTGGAAAAGGAGCTGCGGGCCCTGGATAAAAAGATCGCGGCACTCGGTAAGAAGATGAAAAAGCAAGGGTCCAAGTTGGATGCAGACGCAAAGGAAAGCTGGAATGTGCTAAAAGCGAAGCAGAAGGAGGCAAGAACCAAGTTGAAAGGCCTGTCCTCAGCAGGCGAAAAGGGATGGGAAAAGGCAAAAGCCGAGGCCCAGGCTGCCCGGGACGAGCTCGGGAAGGCATACGATAAGGTCGCATCCTATTTCAAGTAAGGAGGTCGCGGCGTGATGTGTGGCGCCCCTGCATCGTAGGCTCACTCGCCGCTGCAGGGGCGCAAGGGGAGGGCACGATCTCAGCCGCAGGCATGGATGAAGCGCACTTTCATATACGTCGTAGTTCCCCTGGTTCTCTTTCTGTTGAGCCAATGTTCGATGTCTACAAAGATTGCGGACATCAGAAATAATCCCCGCCATTATACAGACAAGGAGGTTACCGTATCCGGCGAGGTAACCGAGTCGTTCTCCCTGGTCGTCATTAAATATTTCACTCTTCGTGACGGCACGGGTGAGATCACGGTCGTGACGCAACGGCCGTTACCGAAAGAAGGGGAGCGTTTGAAGGTCAAGGGCGTTGTGCGGGAGGCTTTTTCCATAGGCAGCGAGAGCCTGCTCGTGATAGTGGAGGAACCCCGGAGAGCGAAATAGATTCTCACACACAGGCGATCATCCTCAACGGCCTCACGACTATAGCCAGTACGAGAGCAGGCGCGAGAACCATTCCTTTATATGACCGGTAAGCGGCCGGCCTTTCCATTCTTCCCGCCGGATTTCGTTCGATGCCTCTATGTCAGCGGCAAACATGGCCTCCATCTCATCCGCGAACTCCCGGCCCAGAATCACCGCGTTCACCTCGTCATTCCTTGCGAAGCTCCATAAATCAAGGTTGGTTGAGCCAACCGTGGACCAGACACCATCGATCACCGCCGTCTTGGCGTGAAGCATGCCGCCCCGCCGTTCATAGAGCTTCACACCAGATTCCAAAAGGTCCTCATAGCGGGATCTCCCGGCATAAAAGACAAGCCCGTGGTTGCTAACGCCAGGAACGATCAATCTCACGTCGACACCGCGTTTTGCCGCATCAGTGAGCGCTGTCATCGCCTCGAGCACGATGCTCTGCCGCGCCGTTAACTCGGTTGACCCGGACTGTCTCTGGAGTCTTTCAACGATGCGCTTGCTTCGCTCGGGAGAGAGCTCCCCGCGAGCGCCAACCACCTTGGGCGTGCGGACGTCCAAAGGGCCATAAATGATGTCGCCAGTATCGGGTAGCGTGGCGCAACCGGCAAGAGTGGCTAGAAGAAAAAGGCAGGATAGAAGAAAAGCCATACGCAAACATATTCATCCTGCGTTTGCGTTTCAATGTGCCGGGCCGGGCCTTCGGGGCCGTTGTTTTTTGGGGAAAACTCGATGTGGCAATTTCACCAGTGGGATGACGGATTATTCAGCCCGTTCAAGCCTCTTTCCATCCGTAATATCGGCCCGGAGCCACCAGAGAAGCGCGAGGCCCGGCAGGGCGGTCAGGGCAGTAAGAAAGAAGAAATTCGCCCACCCAACCGATTCAACTACGTAGCCTGAGGTCGGCGAAATAAAGACCCGTCCAAGCACCGCGAGCGACGAGAGCAAAGCGAATTGCGTTGCGCTAAACCGATGATCGCAGAGTCCCATGAGAAATGCCACAAAGGCCGAGGTTCCCATGCCGCCCGCCAGATTCTCAAAGGCCACGGCGAAAATCATCATCGGATAACTCTTCCCCACCCAGGCCAGCACCATGAATGAAAGATTGGAAACCGCCTGAAGAATGCCGAAGAAGAGAAGCGATCTGAACAGGCCGAGCCGCACCATGAGCGAGCCGCCGATAGTCGCGCCAACGATGACAGAAATGACTCCCAGCCCCTTGTTTACCGTGCCGACATCAGTAGGTGAAAACCCGGCGCCCCTGATCAGAAATGCTGTCGTCAGGGTGCCTGCATAGGCATCTCCCAATTTGTAAAGTACGATGAAAAGAAGGATGGTCACCGCGCCGTGGCGAGAAAAAAAGTCTTTGAGCGGACCCCATACCGCTTCGCGCAGGCTCCTCGGTGGTTTTGCCTGGATATCAGGCTCCGGACCAAAAAGCGAACCGATCATACCGACGACCATGACAACGGCCATCAATAGGTAGGTGTTTCGCCAGCCAATGCGATCAGACAGGATGAGGGCCAGCGCTCCGGAGACGAGCATCGCGATCCGGTAGCCCATCACATAGACTGCTGTTCCCGCGCCGCGTTCGGTCTCCCGCAGTATGTCCGTGCGATACGCATCAATCACGATATCCTGGGAAGCGGACGCGAAAGCAACAAAGAGCGCCAGGAGGGCTACAGCCCCCACTGCATGTTGGGGAGATGCGAATGCCATGGCAAAAATGGCGAAGAAAAGAGCAACCTGCGTAAGTATCATCCAGCCACGGCGTCTGCCTAGCCATGGCGGCACATAGCGGTCCATCAACGGGGACCAGAGGAACTTGAGCGTGTACGGAAGGCCCACCAAAGAGAAGATGCCGATAGTGCGGAGGTCTACACCAACCACCGTCATCCACGCCTGCAGCGTGCCACCCGTCAGGGCCAGGGGCAAGCCCGAAGAAAATCCGAAAATGAGCATCATGCCGATGCGCCGGCTTCGGTATACTTCAAGATATGGACCGAAATTAATGGTCATGGGCATCCCCGGACCAGCCCGTCGCCTGCATATCAGGGCAAGACTCCCCGTACAGATTACCTTTATCCTTTAACCTTGAGCCTTGAGCCTGCTTTTCAAGAAGCATGACGCAGTTTAGCAGATTACAATTTGTCGACTCAACTCTTTTTAAGGAGCCGGGCGCAAACTTCATAAGCTTTACTTATACTATATAATAACAAATTAGTTGACATATTTGGCACATAAGATACAATTCCAGCAGTGTTCTCATTTTTGCACAGATTTTCAGTCCAGCCATCCAGGAGAATGTGGCTGTGCTTGGGAAGGGCGCCCACCAAAGTAATACGAGATGAAAAAAGGAGGTTTGTATGCCTGTTCTATTTACCATGGCTTGGGATATCATCCAGGGGAAAGAAGACGAATACGCTGATTTTGTCGCCGGGACGTTTCTACCGGAGACGACCGCCATGGGGCTCACGCACGTCGGCGGCTATTATGTTGAGGTCGGTTTTGGCCCAAGGGTGATCGGAGTTAGCTTGACGAGCGATCTGGAGTTGCTCTCTCGTGTTATCGCGAGTGACCGGTTCAAACAGGTTTCCCTCAGGCTTAAATCGATCGTTTACAATTACAGGACTGCCGTCCTGGAGCCGACCGGCAGGGTGAAGCGGGAAAAATATACGATTCAGAAGGGCGTGTGGAAATTGAATCAATACTATGACTTGAAACCCGGAGTAAAAAAAGAGTACGCGGACTTTATTGTCAAAGAGTACCTTCCTGCCATACAAAAGATCGACTACATGGAAGTGACGGGGGGGTGGAACGTCGTGCTGGGTGGCGTAAGTGAAATCATCAGCGAGTTCACGTTCAAGGATCCGGTTGACATTGGCCGCCTCCTTAACAACGAGGAGTTCAGAAAGCTCAACCTGAAGCTGAAGGGTGCCTATGTCATGAATTATGCGAGCCGTATACTGCGCTGTACCGAACGATTCGATGAACCGAAATGGTTCAGGCTCTAAATAGCTTCACAAAAAAAGGGGAGGAGGAGTTTATGGCAAAAACGTTTATGGATCCACACGATGTTCCCAAAATTCCCGGTACTGAAGGTTGGGAGAAACTCTACCCGTATCAGTATATTTTTTCCAAGGAAGACCCGGAAAGAGCGAAATTTGAGAGCAGCCAGATATGGTTCTATGATGGCCTGCACTACCCTGAGCCTCACTATCCCTTCGATCTCATCTGGGATGAAGCCTGGTCTTTGGCGCTGTCGCAGTACAACACCCGTCACTATATTATTCCGCCAGCCCTCGGTATCGATCACAGGATCGTGAACGGGTATGTTTACATCAGCCCGGTGGGCGTTCCGGACCCGGAGGAAGTGAAGCGGCGGGTACCGCTCTTCATGGAGCGTGCCGGGTACTATTTCCAGAACTGGGACCGGCTCTACGAAAACTGGAAGAAGAAGATGACCGCCACCATCGACAAGCTCGAAGCGATGACTTTCACCGATTTGCCCGAGATAGAGGATATCAGCGTCATCAAAGACGGAATCGGAAAGGGGAGCGGCTATGAGCTTTTGAGAAAGTATGATGAACTCATCGATCTGGGTCTCTTGTGCTGGCAGTATCATTTTGAATTCCTCAACCTGTGCTACGCCGCTCAGGTGACCTTTTTCGGCACAGCCAATCAGATTTTCCCCGATGTCCCCATATCCACCCTCGTGAAGATGTCGGCAGGCTTTGACCCGATCCTCTTCAAGCCGGATTCGGAGCTGATCAGGCTTGCGAAACTCGCCATCGAGGTCGGTGTTGAGGATATCGTTTTAAAACCCTTGAAGGCCGATGAATTGATGAAGGAACTGGAAAAGCATCCGGTGGGAAAAGAATGGCTCAAGGAACTGGAGAAGGCGCGATACCCCTGGTTCCATATCTCCACGGGAACCGGCTGGTACCACACCCATATCAGTTGGAACGACAATCTTAACGTGCCCTTCGACAACATCAGGACGAACATCAAGGTCCTCAAAGCAGGCAAGGAGTTGGGGAGACCTACCGCGAAGCTCCTGAAGGAGCGGGACAGGATTGCCGACGAGTACAGGAAACTGATCAAGACCGACGCGGACAGGGAGGCTTTCGATCAGGGTCTCGCTGTGGCACGGCTGGTGCTCCCTCACGCTGAGGACCACAACTTCTACGTTGAACACTGGTTCCACAGTCTGTTCTGGGGAAAGGTCCGCCAGGTGGGCCAGATCCTGCAGAACGCGGGATTCATTGAAAATGCTGATGAGGACATATGGTTTCTGAAGCGTGACGAGATCAAGCAGGCGCTCTGGGACCATGTCACCGCCTGGGCAACAGGCGTCAGGGCCAGAGGACCTTCTTACTGGCCGAAAGAGATTGCCTGGAGAAAAGGAGTTTATGAGAAGTTCAAACAGTGGACGCCACCTCCTGCCCTCGGTGTACCGCCTGATGTCGTCACAGAGCCCTTCACGATCGTACTCTGGGGCGTCACCAGCGAATCGCTGCAGAAATGGCTGGCCGGTCCGGCAGAAGGAGAGGTACAGAATGAAATTAAAGGATCGGCGGGCTCTTCCGGTATCGTTGAGGGCAGGGCGAGGGTTCTGAAGACCGTAGACCAGCTTGCAGACCTCCAGGAAGGTGAGATACTGGTGGCAACTACCACTTCGCCGAGCTGGGCGCCTGCCTTCGTGAAGATTGCAGGGGCCGTCACTGACGTGGGCGGTCCGATGTGTCACGCTGCCATCGTCTGCAGGGAATACGGATTGCCGACTGTTGTAGGAACAGGCAAAGGCACGCAGCTCATAAAGACCGGCGACCTGCTCCGGATCGACGGCGACACGGGATTGGTGAAGATATTGGAAAGGGCAAAGTAGCTAGAACAGGTTGAGGTTGAGGTTGAGGTTGAGAAAACAACAGAAGATCGGCGCGTCGTTCCGGCATTTTCTTAACCTTAACCTCAGAGCTTGGGGGTAACAAGATGACAGAGAAAGAAAAAAGGTTCACGCTCTGGTACGACGAAATGGACGGTGGTGACTTCCCTTTTGTCGGAAAAAAGAATGCCAATCTCGGGGAGATGATCAAAGCGGGCATACCAGTTTCACCCGGATATGCCATCACTATTTACGCCAATGATAAATTCCTGGTCGATACCGGAATAAAGGCAGAACTGGAGAAGCAATTAACCGAGCTGGGACAGGTGACGTATGAAAGCGCAAAGGAGGCAAGTGAGCTGGCCATTCGCCTCATCGAGAACGCGAAGGTCCCGGCTGACATTGAAGCGGATATCCTGGCCAATTACAGGAAGCTCTGTGAGAGAACCAAGACCGGCGTCTGCCCGGTAGCGGTGCGCTCCAGCGGCGCCGTGTCTATGCCCGGCCAGATGGAGACCTACCTCAACATCCGCGGTGAAAAGGACTTGATCGACTATGTCAAGAAATGCTGGGCCAGTGCGTACAACGTTGAGGCGATCATGTACCGAATGAACAAGGGAATGCCGTTCCTCTTTAATATAGGGGTCGGCATTCCCAAGATGGTCAATTCCAGGGTGTCGGGGATTATCTTCACCATTAATCCCGTGAACGGTGATCTTTCAAAGATCTCCATAGATGCGAGTTGCGGGCTGGGAGAGGCCGTAGTCAGTGGTATGGTCACGCCCGACACCTATCTTGTCGACAAAGTAACCTTTGATACGATCAAGACAACGATCGGGAGCAAGGAGACCCAGTGCGTTTACCGGGAAAACGGGAGCGACATCATCCAGACAGAAGTGCCTGATGAGATGAGGTGCGTTTCATGCCTTACGCCACAGGAACTGAAAGAGCTTGCCCGCGTGGGAAAGTTAATAGAGAACTACTACGGCAAACCGTATGATATTGAGTTTGGGATCGATGCTGATTTTCATTTTCCCGAAAATATCATCATCCTCCAGGTGAGACCCGAATCAGTCTGGAGCAAAAAGGAGGCTGCGCCGAAAACCGAGCAGAAAAAGGACGCCATGGATCGCATGGTGAGCCAATTACTGTGTGGAGTGAGAATAAAATAGGGCTCCAGGCGGCCGGGGCTTCAAGGGCTCAAAGCACGCAACAGATTCAAGACCGAGTGACCGAGTGGAGATATTGACCAGGACCGGGGACATGCGACCGGTGGGGACGCTAAACGGGCGGCTATCGCGTGAGACCTCGAAGTAGTTAAAAAAAAGGGGAGACGTCATGGGAAACGAAAAGCAAGCAAAGATTGGCATTGGTCCGGAGGGGAGACTAGGCGGCCTGATTCAATTCATCGTCCTCACGATCCTCGGAGTTCTCTGTTTTGTATATGCAGTGCCGCCGGATCTGCTTGTATTGAAGCTACTACCTGCGATTCTTATCATGCTCATTGCGGAGGGGCACCTGGTGCTCATAGGGGATTGCTTTCCGTGTGCACCTCCCGCGGGCAACTGGACGCCTGCGATGTCACGGGTCCCGGTCGGAATCAAGATGACCGTGCTGTGGGGCGTGTTCACTTTTCTCATCCTGCTCTTTATGCGGTTCGTCTATCCGCAGTGGCCAGTAGGGCCTCTCTATCTCTGGTTTGGCGCAATAGGGTTCTGGTGTACGCTCCTCTACGGCAAGAATTGGAATACCTGGCCCTTCAAGGGGCGGCTCCATCCATGGGGCACTATGGCGGCGGGGTTCGTCGTTGTCATGGTTGTTACCATCCTCGTCTGGAATCTCCTGACAAATCTTGATGGAACGCCGGTCGCCAACACGCCGATGGACCACAAAGGTCCTCTCAACGTGAACTGGCTCACGGGATACATCGTATGGGCAATAGCCTGGTTCTTCATATTCTGCCCCGTCTTCGTAACCCAGGGCTGGCCCTTTACCAAATGGGGTCATCCCGGAGCAGCCATGGGCCAGACCATTCTCTCGCACATTCTGGCGCTCATATGCTGGAGCGGGAGCCTGGCAATCGGTGTCAGTCCCTCGTTCTCTTTCGGGGCTGTGGCTTCCTCCATTGTCACCTGGTCACTCCTTTACTCCTGGCATTTCCAGTTCTGGGGAATCACAAAACTTACAGGTGGGGCGAGGGCCATTGCCGCCATTATAGTTGTGTTTGTGATCAGCGCTGTCTGGATCGCTATCTGCAACGTGATATTGGGTCCCGCTGCCGCTGCCGTTGCAGCCATGAAGCTTCCTGCTGACATAAACATCCTCATTATCTATCTCAATCTCTGCATCCTGGCGCCCGCTTTCATCGCCCATAATGCCTTCTGGCTGAGGTGGCCATTGACGCTGCCTACACCGCCGGGGACTCCACCACCTGACCAGAGCGTGTAGAGAAACAGGAAACAGACCTACTTGGAAACTGAACCGGAGCAACGATTATGAGTTTGAGAAAACGGCTTCTCATCATAGCCACGCTCGATACGAAAGGCCGGGAGGCTGCTTATATCAGGGAGTGTGCGGAGCAGCGCGGCGTCAAGACCCTGCTCATGGACGTGGGCACCCTCAGGCCATCGAAGATCCCTCCCGATCTTACCCGGGACGATCTTGCCGACGCAGCGGGGTCAGAGATCAAAACGAACCTGGCGGAGCAGGACAGGGCCACTGCGGTCCAGACGGTGCAGGCGGGCGGGGCCATCCTGGCTACGCGGCTTCAACAGAGAGGCCAGATAGAGGGCGTCATCGGTCTCGGGGGCGGGACAGGCACGGCTATTGCGACTTTCATCATGCGCTCGCTGCCCTTTGGCTTCCCGAAGGTGATGGTGTCGACGGTGGCATCGCGAGACGTGAGAGAATATGTAGGAACGAAAGATATCGTGATGTTTCACTCCGTTGCAGACCTTCTTGGATTCAATGATTTTATGCGCCACATCCTCGCCCAAGCCGCCTACGCTGTCTGCGGCATGATGGAGAGGGAGAGTGCGATCAGGACGGAACGCCCCATGGTCGGGGTGACCGCTTACGGCATCAACTCCGGGTGTGCTGTGCTGGCGGAGCCGCTTCTGGACGCCAGAGGTTATGACATGATAGGGTTTCATGCGAACGGCTGCGGCGGGATGGCGATGGAAGAATTGATCGCCGAAGGGCTCATCGCGGGCGTGCTCGACTTCAATCCCCACGAGATAGCCGATGAAATGTTCGGAGGGTATTGCAAAGGCATCGGGCCTGAGCGGCTTGAGACAGCAGGCAGAATGGGCATCCCGCTCGTCTTTGCACCGGGCGGTCTTGACAATGCGGTATTCAGCCCTTACTATCCTATGCCCGATGAACTCAAAGGCAGGAGGACGCACGGTCATGACACCCGATTCTGCGTGCGCATGGAAGCTGCTGAAATGGAGAAATTTGCAAGGATCGTGGCGGAGAAGCTGAACAAAGGCAGGGGTCCTGTACGCGTACTGATCCCCATGAAGGGCTGGTCGGACGCTGACAAAGAAGGCATGCCTCTCTTCGACCCGGCTGTTGACCGCGTCTTCACGGATAAGCTCAAAGCCCTTCTCGATCCTCGCGTGATCGTGGAAGAGCTCGACGTGCACATAAGCGAACCTGCTTTCGCTGCACGGGCCGTGGAGATTCTCGACGGCATGATTAAGGCATCACACTCGGGAGATTCGTAAGATGGCTGCTGCGCCCGGTACCGGCCACTCCGCTTCCGTGAAGTCCTTTGCGGTATCTGTAAAACAGGGAACATCCAAGATCAACGCCGCCGTCCACGAAATGGGACCTGACATCCTGGTGGCCGTGTGGGGCGGCACCCACCCTCATATCGGTGCAATCGGCATGGCCCAGGTGCGTCAGAGTCTTAGAGTAGCGGAAGAGACGTCGGCTACCGGTTCAGTCTTCACCTTTCTCGGTCACAAGGAGGACCTGCTGGTCAAGCCGCTCGCCGAGGAACTGACCCGGAGGCTTGCCCGCAATGCGGTAGTCGTCGCAGGTATCCATTGGGACAATCTGACAGACGATGAGATAAACACGGTTGTGAAGCTTTGCCGTAAGCTTACAGAGCGCATTATTGTCAGGCTGTCTCATCCTTAGTAGCGTAAAGTCCGGAGCAATTCCCAATTTTTTCACTGCTTCGGGATTGCGCATCTCCTTCGGCGATATTATATTTTTTGCAGTTGGCTTCGACCCGTGGCAGTTAAAGGAGGATAGTTTATGGCCACCGATAATCTGCTCGCAGAGCTGCTGTACCGAGGCGTTAGCCGCCGGGATTTTCTCAAGTTTTGCTCAGCCTCGGCGGCGGTGCTCGGGCTTTCTTCGAGCTACGTGCCTCAAATTGCCCACGCACTCGAGACGAAAAAGAAACCGATCCTTGTCTGGATTGAGTGCCAGAGCTGCACAGGAGATACGGAAGCGCTGCTGAGGGCCACGAAGCCGACCGTCAGTGAGCTGATCCTTGACGTACTCTCCCTCGACTACAGTGAAACCATCATGGCAGCGGCCGGCAAGCAGGCCGAGAAGTCTCTTGCCGATGTGCTGAAAAACCAGAAAGGGAAATACTTTGCGGCGGTCGAGGGTTCCATCCCGCTCGCGGAGAATGGAGCATATTGCTGTATAGCAGGCCGCAGTTCCGTCGATATCGTCCGGGAGGTGTGCGGGAGCGCCATTGCCACCTTTGCGATGGGGACCTGCGCCGCGTTCGGTGGCATCCCGAAGGCTCACCCGAATCCCACCGGCGCTGTCGGGGTGCGGGACGCCGTCCCAGAGGCAACAGTCATCAACCTCGCCGGCTGCCCTGTCAACGCCGAGAACATAACAGCATCGATCGTCTACTACCTTACCTTCGGCGTGCTGCCCGCGGTAGATGCTCTGGGCAGGCCGCTATTTGCTTTCGGCAAGCGGATTCATGACAATTGCGAGAGGCGCTCCCATTTCGATGCGGGGCAGTACGTGAGACAGTGGGGCGACGAGGGACACCGTCTCGGCTGGTGCCTCTATTACATGGGATGCAAGGGGCCTGAGGCGTACCAGAACTGTCCCACGGTAAAGTACAACGAACAAACCAGCTGGCCGGTACAGTCCGGACACGGATGCATCGCTTGCGCGGCACCCAACTTCTGGGACGAGATGACCCCGTTCTGCCGGAGGCTCCCGCAACCGTTCGGCATCACCGTGGAGACAACCGCCGACAAGGTCGGGCTCGCGGTCACCTCGGCAACGGTCGGGGGTATCCTCGTTCACACGGTCGCGAGGCTGCTCAGGCGAAAAAAGAAACCCAAGGAAGAGTCGAAACCTCAACCGAAAACTGAATGGAAGGGTCCACAATGGCACGAATAGTTATAGATCCCGTGACCCGCATAGAAGGCCACCTGCGCATCGAGGCACAGGTAGAAAATGGGAAAGTGGTCGACGCCTGGTCGTCGAGCACGATGTTCAGGGGCATCGAGATCGTGCTCAAGGATCGCGATCCGAGGGACGCCTGGCTCTTTTGCCAGAGGATCTGCGGTGTCTGCACTACGGTTCATGCGCTTGCGTCCGTGCGCGCGGTGGAGGACGCGCTGGGCATGACGATCCCTGATAATGCGCGGATCATGCGCAATATCATCGCGGCCGTGCAATATGTGCAGGACCACGTGATCCACTTTTATCATCTCCATGGCCTCGACTGGATCGATATCGTGAGCGCTCTGAAGGCTGATCCCGCAAAGACCGCGTCCGTTGCTCAGTCGTTGTCCGACTGGCCGAACTCCGGCGCTTCCTTCTTCGCGATGGTACAAAAACGCGTCAAGGGTCTGGTCGATACAGGACAACTCGGTCCTTTTGCGAACGGCTACTGGGGACATCCCGCGTACAAACTCCCACCTGAAGTGAACCTGCTGGGAGTAGCTCACTACCTGGAAGCCCTCGAGTGGCAACGGAGCATCGTTAAAGTGCATGCCCTTCTCGGCTCGAAAAATCCGCATCTACAGACCTACCTGGTGGGAGGGATAGCGCGACCGGTCGACCCCACCAGCCAGAACGCCATCAATGCCGACGCTATTGCGCTCATGGCCCAGGCGGCGAAACAAGCCATCGACTTTGTCAGTAAGGTCTATATACCGGACCTCCTGGCCATAGCATCGTATTACAAGGATTGGGCCAACTACGGCAGCGGGGTCGGGAATTACATGACTTATGGTGAGTTTCCGAGAGACAACCGGAGCAATACGGAAAATCTTCAACTGCCGAAAGGCATAATCCTCGGAAAAGATTTAACGAAGATCATGCCCGTTGACCAGAAGAAGATAGCCGAGCATGTGACCCACTCGTGGTACGAGTACGCAGACGGAGACCAGAAAGGAAAACATCCGTCGGAGGGCGAGACAAACCCGAAGTATACGGGACCCAAACCACCGTACGATCATCTGGATACGCAGGCGAAATATAGCTGGGTCAAAACGCCCCGGTATGAGGAGATGCCGATGGAGGTGGGTCCGCTCGCCCGCGTGCTTGTGGCATACGGGCTCGGCCACAAGAGGATTAGAGAGACTGTCGACATGGTGCTACAAAAGCTGCAGGTTGATGCAGGGGCGCTCTTCTCAACGCTCGGCCGTGTCGCGGCGCGCGGCATCGAAACGCTGATCATAGCCGAGATGATACCGGGTTTCATCGACGAACTCGTTGGCACCATCAAAAAGGGCGATTACCGGATCTGCCAGGTAGAGAAATGGGAACCGGGCACCTGGCCCAAGGAGGCGAAAGGGTATGGCTTCCACGATGCGCCTCGCGGCGCCCTAGGCCACTGGGTGGGGATCAAGAACGGGAGGATCACCAATTATCAAGCCGTGGTCCCGAGCACGTGGAATCTCTCACCAAGGGATGCAAAGGGAACGCGCGGACCCGTGGAGGCCGCGCTGATCGGGACTCCCGTAGCAGACCCGGATAAGCCTCTTGAGATTCTCAGGACTGTCCATTCTTTCGACCCGTGCATGGCGTGCGCGGTCCACGTGACTGATGTGAAGGGAAGACCCATAACGGTGGTGAAAGGAGCTTGACCTGTGTTGAAGCTGACTGACGTCTATGTATGGGAGCTTCCGGTCCGGTTATCGCACTGGGTGAATGCAGCCTGTCTCATCGTCTTGAGCTTCACGGGTTATTACATCGGCCACCCATACATAGACAGCGTGCATCCGCTCTTCTACGGCACCAATCCCCACAACCAGTTCATCATGGGCTGGATGAGGCTGGTCCATTTTGCGGCAGCATATGTCTTTGCCATGGGTGTCTTGTTGAGGATCTACTGGGGTTTTGTCGGCAACAGGTATGCACGGTGGAGCGCAATGATCCCTTACACGAGGGAGCGCCTTACGGAACTTTACTACGATCTGCGGTTCTATCTGCTGCTGGACCCTCGTCCGCCCTACGTCGTGGGCCATTCGATACTCGCCGGAATAGCCTACGTAGTGCTCTTTTTGGGTTACCTTGTTTCCATACTGACCGGTTTTGCCCTCATGTCCCAGAGCCACGTCGGGTTCTTCTGGAAAGTCGTGGGCGGTTGGATTCTCCCCTATTTTCCTGTGCAGGAGGTCCGTCTGGTGCACCATTTCATCATGTGGTTCCTGATCGTCTTTCCTATCGTCCACATGTATATCGGGTGGACAACGGACCTGGTGGAAGACAACTGCGTGATGAGCTCTATATTCTCAGGCCATAAGACCTGCCGTGAAGAATAATACCAATTCGCCTTCACGTGTATACCTTCGTTGTCGCTGCGTCCTTACAGGATGCTTCGCTATCGCTCTCCTCGACGTACTTCCAGTACGCCTGCGTCAGCTCCTCGCTGGCGCCCGGGGTACCCGGCCGAAGGCGGGGTCGTCCGCATGAATACAAATTGGTGTAAGATCTGCGTTATCGGCTTAGGTAATACCCTCCTGCAAGATGATGGCATCGGCGTGCGTACAATGGAAGCAATTAAAGCGAGATATGGCTTCGAACCGCGGATAGGCCTGCTCGACGGGGGCACAGCAGGACTCGATTTGCTGCCGGTGATAGAGCACTATGAGAAGGTGCTCTTTGTTGACGCGGTTGACGCCGCACAGCCGTCCGGAGCGATTGTGATGATCGAAGGCAATGCGATCCCTTCGTTTCTGAGTACGCAAGGGTCCGTTCACCATATGGGATTGTCTGACCTGCTCTTTGCCGCGAGAATGGCCGATTCTCTTCCCGCCGAAGTCTGCCTTATAGGCATTCAACCGGAATGCGTAGATATCGGGCTCGAAATCACAGAGACTCTAAAAAAAGGCCTCGACCTGCTGGTGGCTACGGTCGTAGAACGGCTGCAAGAGTGGGGCGTTTCACCGCTTCCTCTGCCTATATCAAGTTGCATTCAAAAATAGAGCGAGGCGACCAGTCGGATAGCGATAGCGGAGCATCCTGTAAGGACGGAGGCGTACATTTACTAATGCGGTCATTAGTAAAGCCACATACATCACCCTCCCCTTCATCCCCTCCCCTCAAGGGCGGGGAAATATTACAACCCTCTCCCCTGGAGGGA
>JADGQN010000246.1 GCA_017881765.1 Syntrophobacterales bacterium
AGACCAATCGTCGTATCGCGACCGATGGATCACGGCAATTTTTCGCCCCTCCGAGGTCTCCTTCCAGACAATGCCACCTGCAGCAAAGATCACGGGCCGGCCCTCCTGTTTTCTTGTGCCACTGTATGAGGTATTTGTCAACGAGTTTTTTCGCCGCCTGTCGGACCGACCGCCACGCTTGAGGACCGCCACCCATGGTGGCTTGAGGACCATCAGGCCTGCGGCCCGATTCGAGGACTGCTTCGCTTGAGGCAATAGACTCGGGACTTTTGCTCCCCTCGGAGAAGGCCCTTTCCTCAAGGAAACGACGTTTCCGGTCCTTGAGGCCCATTGGGGGCCACTCCTCAAGGGACGCAGCTCCCGGTCATTGAAGGTGAACTGATATTACTTTGGAAAGGAGATCACGAATGTTGTGCCTTCATCCCTGGCCAGTTCTATCGTTCCGCCCAGTTGTTCTACAAGAGCCGTCACGAGCTGAAAACCGAGAGACTCCGTGTTGCGGAAATCAATATTCTCAGGGAACCCTATGCCATCGTCCGCCACCGCCAGAGTTATCCTCCCATCCTCGGGACTCAGGCTGACACCGACTGTCCCGTTGCGCCCATCCGGGAAGGCATGTTTCAGAGCGTTGGTGAGGAGTTCATTGATGATAAGGCCACAGGGGATTCCCACATTGACATCAAAATAGACGTTTTTTACGTCGAGGGTCAGGGTAACCGCATCGGGTTCCAGCCGATATGAGTCGATAAGATCAGCCGCCAGTTTTCCGATGTAATCCGCAAAATCGATCCGCGCAAGATCGCTCGACTGATAGAGCTTTGTGTGGATCAGGGCCATCGTCTTGACCCTGTTCTGGCTTTCCCGGAAAATCTCCAGCGTCTTCTTATCCTTGATATATTTGGACTGCATGTTGAGGAGACTCGAAATAACGGCAAGATTATTTTTCACGCGGTGGTGGATCTCCTTCAGCAGCACCTCCTTCTCTTTGAGGGCAACTCTGAGCTGCTCCTCCGCCCTCTTCCGTTCGGTAATATCCCTGACGACGATCACCAGAACAGTACGTCCGCTTGAATCATCGGAGGTCTCGGTCACTGTATACTCTGTAATAATGGACGTGCCGTCCTTGCGCCGGGCGGGAAATTCCGCATTGAACAGGCCTTCACCCTTGAGGGCCGACGAGAGGCCCTCGTTGAACTCGTCATAATTGGGCTTGCTCAAGTGAAGAAACTCAAGAGTTCTGCCTATGACCTCTTCCTTCTTGTAACCGAAGATCTGCTCCACGGCTGCATTGCAGGTGATGACGGTCTGTGCGGACAGGTCCATAACAAAGACGGCTTCCTTGAGGCTCGCAAAGGTTCTTTCAAGCAGTATATTGGCCAACCTCAAAGATTCCTCAGCCCGTTTGCGCTCGGTGATACTTCTGGCGAATAAAACTACCGCGGTCACATCGCCCGCCTTGTCAATGATCGGAGAAATCTGCGTCAGGAACCACATAGTGTTCCTCCGCCAGGGCACCCGCTGCTCGAAGTTGAGGCTCTGGCGTGTCGCCGCAACGTGCTTCACCCTCACGAGGATACTCGCCGCTATTGTGGAATCAAGAATATCGATGGGTGTCTTTCCTATGACATCCCCAGGTTTTAACGCGTACCGGCTCGGACCGTTGTAATAGACGCAGCGTCCTTCGAGGTCGAGCATGGCCACGATCATATCTTCGGTGCTCTCGAGGAGGAGCCGCAGACGGTGTTCACTCTCTCTTAATGTCTTTTCAGCCCCGCGTCGGCCCGTCTCCACGGCCTCCAGCTCTTTCACCCGCTGTCGCATGCTGGCGAGCTGATGCATGAGCGCCTGTTTCGACGTATTCTCCGGACTCGTTTTAAAATTCTTAAGCAGTAAAGCCATGCTTAGTTCCTTCGGGGTGCACCGGCGAAAAGGTGCCAACTATTCTTTAGAATTCATACCCCATGAGTGATATTGCAAGTTTTGTGCCTAATTGAAAACAGACAGACAAGAAGATCAGGTAAAAGATAAAGGCAGGTAGAGGTAAGGACTAAGGCAAAGGTTGAGATAAAAACTTAAAAAAAGAAAAAACAGGTTAAGGAACAAGCAAGAGACAGGATGAGGGAAGAATTCAAAACTTGCCTTTGGTCCTAACCTCAACCTTTGCCTTAGTCCTTACCTTAACCTTTGCTCTTGCTCTTTCCTGTCTTTTAAAGGATTACAAACTTCTTTATGTATGCCGCGATCTCTTCCGGGTCATCCATTACTCTGAATATCTTCATCTCCTCTTTCGAAATCGTGCCCCGCGCCAGCATGTTCTTCTCCATCCATTCGACAAGGCTGCCCCAGAAATCAGAGCCCACAAGGATAACGGGGAAGGGGCGTATCTTGTTCGTCTGTACGAGCGTAACCGCCTCAAAAAATTCGTCAAGCGTCCCGAACCCTCCCGGGAGCACCACATACGCGATTGCATACTTGATGAACATCACTTTGCGGATAAAGAAGTATTTGAAGCTCAAGGGAACGTTGATAAACGGGTTTGGCTTCTGCTCATAAGGGAGCTCTATGTTGATGCCGATAGATTTTACGCCCTCTTCTTTGGCGCCCTTATTGACCGCTTCCATGACGCCCGGGCCTCCGCCCGTGATCAGGTTGAACTTGTTGCGGGCGAGCACCTTGGCCAGTTCATATGCCGTGGTGTACAACTGCTCCCCCTTTCGTGTACGGGCGCTGCCGAATATCGTCACCGCGGGCTGCACATCCGACAGGTTCTCGAAACCCTCGACGAACTCCGCCATGATGTGGAAGAGGCGCCACGAGTCTTTGAGCGTGATGTAATCGAGCATGTACTGCTTTTCCATGAGTTTTCCTTTTTGCCTTGAGATTTTGGAATTTCACATATAATATGTAACATGCAAATTCCATGTCAAAGGAAAACAGCACCCGGCAGGACAATATTCAGCCTGCTTCCGGGGTAGCTGCAGCCGGAGAGTATCCTTCCTACGCATGACGAGAAGGGTCTCGCACCTCTCCATGAAAGAAGAGCCGATGAGAATAGGGATTGATGTTGGCGGCACCAAGATCGCCGCCGGGCTCGTCAGCGAGTCAGGGCGGGTGATCACGCGCAAGAAGGTTAAGACAGAGGTCCGCAAAGGATATCCTTCGGTAAGGGATCAGATACATCGTCTGGTGCGTGCTCTTTTTTCGGAGGCAGGAAATCGGGCAGGCAATATCGAAAGGATCGGCATAGCGTGCGCAGGCCAAATTGATCAGAGGACACACACAATCCTCTTCTCGCCGAATCTCAACTGGAGCAACGTACCGCTCAAGCATGACATAGAAGCAGCAACCGGCATCGAAACGTTCGTTGAAAACGATGTGAACGCGGGGACCTATGGTGAATGGAAATTCGGGTTCCATGGCGAGAGTTCGAATGTGGTGGGGATATTCATCGGTACCGGCATCGGCGGAGGCCTTATCTTGAACGGGAGACTGTTTCGCGGCTCACTTGGCGTCGGCGGTGAGCTTGGCCATATCACCCTTAATCCACACGGCTACCTGTGTAACTGCGGGAATAGAGGTTGCTTCGAAGCTTACTGCGGCGGCTCATACATAGTGAGCAGAGTCAAAGAGCGTCTTGCCCGGGGTTACCGGGGCAAGCTCTGGGATATAGTCGAAGGCCGTGTAGATGGGCTCCACACAGGCCACATCGAAGAAGCCTACCTCTCCGGAGATGACCTGTGCACGGAGGTATGGCGAGAGGTTGTCGAGTATCTGGGCGCGGCCCTTCAAAGCATCGCCAATCTCCTTAACCCTGAGCTGATCATTTTCAGCGGGGGAGTCGTGGCGGGCGCAAAGAGGCTCATAGACGACGCTCGCCTGGTCATGGAGCGCAGGGCCATGCAAGCCTCGATTGCCGGCCTCAAGATTGAACGGGCAAGGCTGGGAGATGATGCGACGCTGCTGGGTGCAGCTTTTGTGATGGACGAGTGAGGGCGACAGGGATGAACAGGGAGATATTCAGAGAATACGACATCAGAGGCATTGTGGGAGAAGACCTGACCGATGAGGTCGTCACAAACATCGGAAGGTCCGTGGCAACTTATATGAAAGAGCGCGGGAAACGCGCCGCCGCCATCGGCAGGGATTGCAGGCTCAGTTCACAACACTTCCGGGACCTTCTCATCGATGGCATGGTGAAGGGTGGGCTCGACGTCACCGACCTCGGCACGATACCCACGCCGCTTTTTTATTTTTCTCTCTTCAACCTGGAAGCCGATGGCGGAGTGATGGTGACGGGCAGCCATAACCCTCCTGAGTTTAACGGCTTCAAGGTTGCGTTTGACAAAGCAACGCTTTACGGACCCGAGATCCGGCAGCTGGCTGATATCATCGAGGAAAAACGGTTTGTGCAGGGTGAGGGATCATACAGAGAATATCCTCACATCGTAAAGGACTATTACGACTTTCTGAGAGGAAATCTGAAACTCGAGAAGAGCTTGAAGGTGGTCATCGACGCCGGTAATGGCACGGCCGGTGTTATTGCATGTCCCATCATGCAGGAGATGGGACAGAAGGTAATCCCTCTTTTTTGTGACATGGACGGCCATTTTCCCAATCATTTTCCCGACCCGACGGTCGAGAAGAACGTAGCGACCCTCAGGAAGACCGTGCTTGACCAGGGCGCGGACGTGGGCATCGGCTATGATGGAGACGGAGACAGAATAGGCGTGGTCGATGAAGAAGGCAGCATCATCTGGGGTGATTACTTGATGATCATCTTCGCGAGAGAGATGCTCAAAGAGCATAAGAGGGGCTCTTTTGTGTCGGAGGTGAAGTGCTCAAAAAACCTGTATGACGACATAGAAAAGCACGGCGGAAAAGCCATAATGTGGAAGGCCGGCCATTCTCTCATCAAGAAGAAGATGAAAGAGGTCAATGCTATTCTTGGAGGCGAGATGAGCGGCCACATGTTTTTTGCGGATAAATTCTTCGGCTATGATGATGCAATCTACGCATCGCTCCGACTCCTCGAGATCCTGGGGAAACATGGCATGCCGCTTTCCCGGTTCCTCAGCGATCTGCCGAAGACCTATTCCACGCCGGAAATCAGGGTTGACTGTCCTGAGAAGCTGAAATTCATCGTGGTCAAGGCCCTCACGACCTACTACAAGCAGAAGTTTCCGGTCATTGATATCGACGGGGTGCGGGTGAGTCTGCCGGATGGCTGGGGACTGGTACGCGCGTCAAACACCCAGCCGATTCTCGTTTTGAGGTTCGAGGCGGATACAGGGCCAGGCCTTGAGCGCATCCAAAATATGGTCATGAGTGACCTCGAACGCGTCATGAAGGAGTCCAGCAGATGAGGGTCATGGGTCATGGGTCATGGGTCATGGGTCAAGGTGCATCTCTTGATAAGCTGAATCCGGCCACCGACAAGCCGTCTTCCCGTCACTGGTCACTGGTCACTGGTCACTCATCTTCTCGTCACGCGTCACGCGTCACGCGTCACCGCTTCTCAAAGGTTCTCCATGCTTGACATCCCTCGCCACATAACGAGGCCCGGGCGCTATATCGGGACCGAGCCGAACGCCCCGTTCAAGGACCCGAAGAATGTAGATATCCGATTTGCCCTCTGCTATCCGGATATCTATGAGATCGGGATGTCCTATCACGGTTTTTTCCTCCTGCTCGAGATTGCCAATGGCATCGACCGCGTCTGGTGTGAGCGCTGCTTTGCCCCCTGGTATGACATGGAAATGTACATGAGGGAGCAGCACATCCCCCTTTTCACGCTGGAATCAAAGACTCCTCTTTCACGGATGGACCTTGTCGGCTTTTCACTCTCCTATGAGATGAACATAACCAATGTCCTGAATATGCTTGACCTTGCGAGTATACCGCTGGAAGCGCGCAATAGGGAGGCCGGTCCGATCGTGATTGGAGGAGGGCCTCTCGTCCTGAACCCCAAGCCCTTTGAACGCTTCTTTGACTTGCTCGTTGTGGGCGAAGCAGATTCGGCCCTTAAGGATATCCTTCTGAGGCTCCGCGAGCTGAAGGGCCTCCCCAGAGAAACAATCATACAAGAACTGGCCACGCTCGACGGGGTCTACTCACCCCTTTTGGGCACAGACCGTGTCAGGCGACTCTACATCGACGACCTGGATGCTTCTTATCATCCCGTGAGGCTACCGATCCCGGTCGTCAGCAGTGTTCATGACCGGCTGAACATCGAGATTTCCAGGGGCTGCGGGAATGGCTGTCGGTTCTGCATCGCGGGATATGGTTACCGGCCCTATAGGGAACGGAGTGTCCCGGTACTCGCCCAGATCATCAAAGAAGCGATCGGCAGGACCGGTTACGAAGAGATATCACTGCTCTCACTCAGCTCAGGTGACTACAGCCATCTCCACGAGCTTCTATCGCACATGAGAAGCCACTTCAACAGCATCTCCCTTTCCCTTCCCTCTCTCAAGATCGGCAGCGTCGGTGAAGACGAAATTCGACTCCTTGGAGAAGGCGCACGGGGTGGGTTTACTTTCGCGCTGGAAGCCGCATCACCTAATCTCAGGGACAGGCTTAACAAGAACATGGACCTCGATCTTTTTCTCAGCCAGCTGCCGCTTCTCCGGAAATATGGCTGGCGCAATGTAAAGCTCTACCTGATGATCGGCTTTCCGTGGGAAACGGAGGAAGACCTCCTCGCCCTGCGCGAAGTCATTGAGCCGTTTGCGCGTCAGCATATTGACGTCAACCTGTCCATATCGCCGCTCACCCCCAAGCCGCATACGCCCTTTCAGTGGTTGCCGATGGAGTCCGAAGCATCTCTGGAGCGGAAAATCTCCGTTATCAGGCAAAGTCTGCCAAAACGGGGCGTGAAACTGAAGTTTCGGGATGTCAAGAGGGCCATGACCGAAGCCCTGATTGCGCGCGGTGATGACCGGCTCGCGCCTCTTTTCCTTGAGCTGCACGCGCGAGGGGTAAGACTTGAGGCATGGAGTGAGTTTTCGAGACCTGACCTTTATGAAGACTGGCTTAACCGCAATGGCGACGTGCGAGAAAGCTTGCTTGGCGGGCGCAACATGGATAGCGCGCTGCCGTGGGACTTCATCGATACGGGAATAGATCGGGCTTTCGTCCGCGAGGAACTGCGCAAGGCGGA
>JADGQN010000247.1 GCA_017881765.1 Syntrophobacterales bacterium
CAACTCGTCAGGGGTTTCATAGAGTTCGTCGAGATGCCTCTTATACCTGCACATATTCACATAAGTTCTGACGGCCTCTTCCGGGGTGTCGTAGTTCGGGATGCTGTTCTTAACAAAAATGTGTCTCCCTTCCTGGACGTCTTCTGCCCCCATCCACGTTGCGATGACAGGCTTCCAGGCGTTCTTTGCACTATCGGCCACCGCTTGCGCAGCCTGGGTTGAGGGGGCGGAGTCCATGGGCACGTAAATAACCAGCACTCCGTCCACCTTGGGGTCACCAAGGCATATGGCGAGTGCTTTAGCGAACCTGTCGACGGTTGCGTCTCCAAGCAGGTCGACAGGATTAGCCTTGCTCCAATAGGGTGGCAAAAATGCGTTGAGTTGCTTCATGCTCTCGTCAGAGAGTTCCGCCAGTTCCCCGCCCAGGTGGATAAGGGCGTCGGTGGCCATCACGCCAGGTCCGCCGGCAGACGTCACTATGGCGAGCCTCGGACCGGCCGGCAACCTTTTCGAATCGAGAACCTCGGCGGCATCGAAGAGCTCCGCTATTTCGCCGACCCTCACGGCACCGGCCCTCCTGAAGGTTGTTTCGTATACCGCGTCGTCCCCGGCCATAGCGCCGGTGTGGGAATGGGCCGCCCTCGCGCTCTGTGCAAATCGGCCCGGCTTCAAAATGATGATAGGTTTGCGGCGGGCGAACGCCCTGGCTGCACTCATGAATTTTCTCGCGTTGCCCACACCCTCCATGTAGATCAGGATGCTCCTGGTGGCCTCGTCATCTCCCAAGAAATCGATCATGTCGCCAAAGTCGACATCGATCATGGAGCCGAGTGATGCAAACATGCTAAAGCCTATCCCGGCGCTGACCGCCCAATCGAGTATCGCGCTGCCGAGGGCGCCGCTCTGAGAGATGAAAGCGATATTTCCGGCAGGAGGCTTACCCCTGAGAAACGTCGCATTAAAATCCAGGGGAGGCCGTACGAAACCGAGGCAGTTTGGTCCCAGGATACGCATCCCATATTTTTTCCTGATCCGGTCGATTTCGCCCTCCAGCCGTGTGCCCTCTTCGCCAATCTCCTTGAATCCGGCGGAGATTATTACTACCCCCTCTACGCCTGCCTGGCCGCATTCCTCAACCACTTCGGGCACTGAACCGGCAGGAGTTGCCACAACGGCCAGATCCACATGCTCGGGAAGGGCTGTGACGGTCGGATAACTCTCCACATCCAATACCTTGCTCGCATCAGGGTTTACCGGAAATATCCTCCTCTCCTTTGACCGGAGCAGGTTCTCCAGGATGGTCCTTCCGACGGCGCCTTCCTTCTCAGTCGCGCCGATCAGGGCGATTGTTTTGGGATTGAACATCGCTTGTATGCGGCTCAACTCTTGCCCACCTTCTTGCGCAGGGTCTCGAGCAGCTTCTCCGGCGGGTTGTTCCCGAGGATCTCCCGGAACTGGGTGCGGTAGTTGTTGATAAGGCTCACCCCCTCGATCACCACGTCATACACCTTCCATTCATTCTCCTTTTTGAGAACCCTGTAATAAATGGGCACCTGACCGCTCTTTGTGACGACGCTGCTCTGGACCTCCACCGTATCCTCCGAAAGAGATACCTCCTTGCTGAAGTTGACCTGCTCATTCGTATACGCAGTGATCTTTTCGACATAAGCGTCCTTGAGGATAGTTTTGAAAAGCTCGACGAATTCCTTGCGCTGCTCCGGGGTAAACTTGTTCCAGTTGAGCCCCAGCGTCCTTTTCGAAAGTTCCACGAAGTCAAAGAGCTTCTCGGCTGCAGCCGCAATTCTCTGCTCTTTCACCTTTTTTCCCGATTCTCCTTGCAGTTTGGGGTCGCGCAGCACGTCGAGCACGCCGCTGACATTGCTCTTGACGGTATCGAGCGGGACACCTGCAATAGCAGGGAAGGGAACCAGTAACAGCATCAGAAGCATCAATCCGGCCAGCCATTTTTTCATGATATCCTCCTGGATCACTTGGTAGGTTTTTCCGGGATCTTGTCAGGTTCTTTCTTTGTGTCCCCGAATGCATACTTGCCTATAAGATCTTCTATATCGGCCGGCACAGAGGTCTGCGTGATCATGCCGCCCGGTTTCAGGACAATGCCCGCTCCCCCGGGATCGATTTTCACATACTTATCCCCGATGAGTCCGGCGCTTTTGATGGTTGCCGCAGCATCGTCGTAAACCTTCACGCCTTTGTTGACTTTCATATCGACGACTCCCATCTGTCTCTCAGCGTCTATGCCGAGGTGTATCACGCTGCCTACCTCGATGCCGTAGATTTCGACTGCGCTGCCGACCCTGAGTCCGGAGACCGATCCGAACCGGGCTTTAAGCGCGTAGGTCTCCTCTCCAAACAGCGAAATCTTGCCGAGCCTCACGGTCATGTATCCCACGCACAGGAGACCGACCAGCACGAAAACGCCGACAACCGTTTCCATTGAATATTTTTTCATCATGCGCTTCCTCCGGAGTCGCCTTCGTGTGCTGCGACAATCTGTTGTTTTGCTTGCGCTTTTTCGATTATCTGCTCGATCTCGTCAGTGGAAGAGACTTCCGTGATCCCGGCAAGGACGTGGATCTCCGGAGTCGCTTCCGCACCCATCTTTGCCTGTGCGATAGTCTGAATGCGGGCAAGGGCCTCCTGGTTCAATTCCCGAGCAAAGTCGGCCACCAGCCGCCGTGCCTTATCAGGGCTCGTGTGGGGGAATATCGTCAGGATCTGATCCCTACGGTGGCGGGCGGAGAAGCCGCCCATGGGTTTGAAACGGCGGTTCGCATATTCGCCAAGTGCCCTGAGGACTTCCACGGCGGCCTGCGGTCCCAGCGTCTCGTGCAGCAGCTCGAATTCGACGCTGAAAAGTGCGGCGGAAGCGGTTGATATCCCGCCGCTGCCCCACAGCATCGCGGCGTATTGCCCCTTGAACGCCTCCCGGGAAAGCAGACCCGTCAGCTCGTCCTGGAAACCCTCGAGGCTGCGGAGAAACTCGTCGATCATGGGAAGTTTCAGCCTGACGGCTTCATCGTAGGTCCCTTCAAAGCCGACCGCCCCTTCCCAGAGAATGACAAGCCGATCCGAAATAAAGAAGACGTCGGGAATGTCATGGCTGATCAGGATGGCGGTAAAACCGAACTTTCTCTTGTAATGGACGATCATGGAGAGGATCATGTTCTTCCGGATAGGGTCCTGACCCGTGGTCGGCTCGTCAAAGAGTACGATCTTCGGGTCCGTCACCAGGGCCCGCGCCAGGGCCACCCGTTTCTGCATCCCGCCCGAGAGTTCCGAAGGGTACTTGTCGACCGCTTCGGCGAGTTCCATCTCCTCGACCTTTTTCGCTACCCTTTTATCGATCTCGATCTCACCAAGATTCGTCGTCTGCCGGAGGGGAAAGGCAACGTTATCGAAGACCGTCATCGAGTCGAGGAGCGCATTGTTCTGGAACAGGTAGGCGACCCCGTTCCTGTAATTCTCCCATTCATTCTTCTTCATGGCGGCAACGGGCTTGCCGCGAAAGAGGATAGCGCCTTCGTCCGGTTTGAGGAGTCCTATGATATGCTTGAGAAGCACGCTCTTGCCCGTGCCGCTCTTTCCGATAATCGTCGTAATCTGGTTTTCATAAATTTTGAGGTTGACCTTGTCGAGTACGGTCTTGTCGCCAAAGCGCTTGGTGATGTTTCTGAATTCTATTAAAGGGGTTTCGTCCATGGCCGGGCCTACATGAGAAACGACGTTAAGACGTAATCCGAAATGAGGATCATTACACACGAGAGGACGACTGCCGAGATGGTAGCAAGGCCTACGGCCTTGGCTCCAAAACCGCCGGCCCGCATATGGCAAAAATATCCCTGGAAGCAGCAGACGCAGGAGACGATTGCGGCGAAAACCAGGGCTTTGATAAAGCCTCCCCTGACATCCACCATATTCAAGGACGAGTGCACACGGTACAGGTAGGTACCTCCATTTGTCCCCAACAGCAGGACACCGGTGATATACCCTCCGATAATGCCGATGAGATCAAAAAAGGCGGTGAGCAAGGGAAAACTGATGATTGAGGCAGCGATCCGCGGGCTGATAAGATACCGCACGGGATCGACCCTCATCGCGTAGAGGGCATCGACCTGCTCCGAGATGCGAAGGATCCCGATCTCCGCGGCCATGCCGGAGCCGGCACGGGCAGTGATCATAATGGCGGTGAGGACCGGCCCCATTTCCCTGACAAGGGAGAGGGATACGGCAGACCCGAGAGCCCCGACAGAGCCAAACGTTACCAAGGTGTAGAAAAGCTGCAATCCCAGCACCATGCCGGTGAAAAGGCCCACCAGCATTACGATCAAGGACGATGTGGCGCCGATATAGAATACCTGGTTTACGATCTCCCGGAGTTGCTTTCTTCGGAAGATGTTGATAAAAGCCATGGAAAAGAAAATGGCCATTGCACCGAGATTGCCCAGCAGGCCCAGGGTCCCCCGGCCGATGGGCGTAAGCAAGGTTATCGGTAGGTTCGAGCTGCGTATGCGGTCGAGGGAAGTCATTCTTTTCCCTCTGCGTGCCTAATGCCGTTCTTCGTGGTCTCCGCCTTTTTCTCCGCCCTTGTCGTGCCGTTCACCCTGGTCACGTCCTCCGTCCCTGTCGCGCCCTTCACTCCGGTCATCATGTCCGCCACCCCTGCCATATCCTCCGTCCCTGTCACGTCCTTCATATCCTCCCCAAAAACATCCTCCAAGCGATACAAGCATCATCACTAATACCACTGTCAACATAACGATTCTCTTCATCTTCTCTCCTTTCTTTTGTTTGTCGCCAGGCATACGCATTATATGACCCACCCATACGTAAGCAAAGGGCTTCGGCTCTGTGCAGAGTACCGAGGCCCTGAGCTCTGTGCCGGTCGACGTAGAGGATTCCCCTATCGAATGCGGATGGGGAAGACGAGGCTGATACCCGGCGACTGATACGGGGCCGGGGCGTAGACGACCGGTGGAGGCGCATAGACAGGCGCTGCGTAATAGCGACGGGGGGGCGGGGGCCGATGATACACAGGCCGGCCGCGCTCGTGACCGCGATCGTACCCTTCGCGCCTGTCGTTATCTCTGCCGAACGCTGCCGGCGCGATGGATATACCACCGATCATGGAGGCGAAAACGAGCGCCATCACGATCTTGCCGACTGTCGAACTAAACTTCCTGGCTCGTGTATTCGAGTTTTTCATAGTGACCTTCCATTCTTGGAGTGATTCCCTATCGCACAATAGGGTTTGCTCTCTTGAAGTTATGGCAGTCGCGATCATTTGCCCTTTGCCTTTGCTTTCGCGTGACCTTGATGGCGGCCTTGATGGCGGAATAACGTATCAGCATTCTTTTTCTGGTCGTCCGACATGCTGGCATAGAGAGGCTCGAAGGCCGGGATGAATTTCTTGAGGCCATCCGCGTGTGCATCGGCAATTTCGCTATAGGATTTGAGATCGTCGACGGCGGTCATGGTAGTTGCTTTTTCGGACCTTGTCTTGATGAGCGCCTCCATCGTTTTCTCATTGTCCCGCATCACCTCGGTGACCTTATTCCATAGCTCTTCCTGTGCCGGGGTGATATTGAGCTTGGCATGAAGCTCTTTGATGCGTGCCTCAACGCGGTCGGCCTTTGAAACCTTACCAGCGGCCGCCATGCCCGGCTCGGACGAGGCCGCGCTCGAAGGAGTTGCGCTTGCGAGAACCATAAAGGCGAGGAGCGCCACCGCAACAGCGAGTACAGTTGAATACGTGAACTGACGGGCAATTCTTTTCATGATCTGTCTCCTTATGAGTTTACTCTCTGCATCCCAACATGCAGAGAAGTCTTAGGGGAGCGCTCGTTCTCTCCACCCGTTTACAGTACCTGTGAATATTATGCGTCCTTAATTATCTCTTGTCTGTCCCATAACCAACAATTTTGATGTCATCATTCTAGCTACTCGAATTGCATCAGGAACGGTTTCTCACCTTAACGATGTATAGTTATTCGGAACAGAAGCATAATTATTAGCGCTGAGCTGAAATATTAAGAAAAGCAAGGGTAGGGAAACAAGAGAATGCGTGTCAGCGGGGTTGCTGCACGGCGCCGTTGTAGAAGACCTCGCATTTACCGGCTTGAACGAAGCGTTTTGCCTTCCTGTAGAGGTTAAAGAATGGGCCGGCGAGGGACTCGACCATGCTTACCATGCCAACTTGGGGATTGTCGAAGGAACCGATGATGGCCTGTTCAAATATTGCGCATCCCTTGTCATCGAGAAGCGCCATCGTTACCTTGTCGTATCGCTCTTTGACAAGATTGAGCTTACCTTTAAGGGCAACTCGATTATGGTGCGTCGCAAGGGCGCAGTCCACGGCGTCGGCCTCACCGTTCTGTATCTTCCAATGGGAGATAAACTGGGTGATGGTGCCCTGTCCTCCCTGCGCCTGGTAGTAAAGGTTCCCGTAACGGTACCCCTTGAGCGCAACGGTACCGAGAGGACCGGCGATGAAGAAAGAGGCGAGGTCGACGAGGTGGAACGTCTGGCTCGTTTCATACGTTGAGAGGACTTTGTCGAGGTCCACGGTATACGCGATGAGATTATCGCCCCGGAGAGCGAAGGTCCCGTCCAGGTTGCGCATCAGATTGCCACGGCCCTTTTCCGTTACCGTCAAGGAGACGGAAAGATCACCCTTCCCGCCGATCACTTTGTTTGTACCGAAGAACTTCTCAAGTTTGTCGAAGTCCAGCTTCGATACGGTCAGATTGATGGTATAAACAGGGTCGGCCGGCGACTCGTCCGCCGTGAAATATCCCTCACCCTTCCCGCCGAAGACGTCCATGGTAAGGGGTTGAAGGGAGAATACTCCCTTGTCCGCCTTGATGGGACCCTTAAGATTCTCGATCCTGAGATCCTTTTGCAGTAACTCCTTGCAGTCGAAGCTTCCCGTGAATGAAATGTTCTTGATACTGCTTCCCGAGGTGTCCGCCATGGAGAGATCCCTGGTAGCCAGATTGATTTCTTTCAACTCGGTTGTTTCACCGCTCTTCTTGTCAAGATAGACAAGCGCCCCTTTGGACCGCTTGAGCTCATGCAAACCGGAAGCTGTTCCCGGCCACCCTATCGTCGATACTTTTTTA
>JADGQN010000248.1 GCA_017881765.1 Syntrophobacterales bacterium
TTCCTTCGTAAAAAAAGATGATACCGCTTGACAGTAACGTTAAATTTGGTGGGCATAGCGGAGTATCAACTCCTTCCTGCAATCGCGTCCTGACTGTTCTCCAACTTCGTTCACCATTACGCACCGTAATGTCGAACCCGGCCCCGTTTACCCGCTTCTAGCGTTAGAGGGTGGAAGTCGGGCGGCCGCGGAGACCCGTTGGCCTTCCGGAGATCGCAGCAAATCCTAGTCGGATCTGTCGAGCATGCGCCGCACTCTCTTCAGCAGTTCGTTTGGCACCAAGGGTTTGGCAATGAAATCGACTCGTTCGTCTATCTTTCCCTTTTCGAGAACAACATCCTTGGTATAGCCACTCATGAAGAGCGCCTTAAGATCCGGCTTCATGTGCGCAAGGTCATGATAGACCTCCTTCCCGTTCTTCTTGGGCATAACCATATCCAGAATGGCAAGATCGATCACGTCCTTGTGGTCCGTGAACTGACGAATGGCCTCGTCCCCATCCACGGCTTCGATTACCCTGTAACCCGACTCTCTTAGCACCAAACTGAGGAGGTTTCTGACTGCAAGCTCGTCCTCCGCGATCAGGACTGTTTCGCTTCCACCGACCGCGAGCACGGGTTTGGCCTGTCTCTCCTTGTGCGCCTCTCCCTGGGCGAGGGGCAGGACAACCTCGAAGACCGTTCCTTTCCCCGGGGTGCTGTCCACCGTCAGTCGTCCCTTGTGCTGCTTGGCAACGCTCGCTACGATGGCAAGGCCGAGGCCGGTGCCGCTGGTTGCATCCTTCGTGGTAAAGAAGGGCTCGAATATTCTGTCGATGGCGTCAGGCTCAATACCCGTCCCGGTATCACTCACCGACAGCACGCACTGGCCGTCCGGAGCGAACTCCGTCCTCACCGTCAGGCAGCCACCCCCGGGCATGGCGTCCTGCGCGTTCGTTATGAGATTAATGAGAACCTGTTCAAAAGCGGCACGATCCGCAAAGACCGGCAGGGGGACGGGGACAACTGCATGAGCAACTCGATTTCGCTCTTCAGCACGTCCACGAGGAGCCTCTTCACGGTCCTCACGATATCGTTGAGATCCAGGACGCGGAAGTGAGCCGCGGAACGTCGCGAAAAGGCCAGGAGGTCAACTGCGAGCCTGGATGCCCGGTCTGCCGCATGCAGGATGTGTCCGGTATACACCTTCAGGTTAGCCTGCGTCTCCGGAAGATTGCTCTGCACGAGGTTGGCGTACCCGATGATACTGGTCAAGAGATTGTTCAGACTATGCGCGACGATGCCGGCGAACTGACGGGTGGGTTCCTGTTTGACTCCGGAGAGTGCGTCGTTCGCATTGGGCGGTTCCGGGTCGACCGGTAATGTTGTTGCATTGCCTTGTTCCGCCGAAAGCGAGTGGTAAGCTCTTTTCATTCAAAGTTCTCCTCTGCACAGCGATCGTTGGAAAACAGAACTACAAGCACGTTACCATTTCTTTCCCGAACCTGGTCCCTGACGAAGGAGTGAATCCGGGGCTCTCATGCACAACCCTTCCGCGCACTTACGGTATTTAAACCAATCTTCTGCCCGTGTCAACGAAAACCATGGGTATCAGGCTGCGCACAGGCAGGGCCGCGCTGGCCAGACCAACGGAAACCCGTGCGGTTCTGCGACATGGCTTTCGCTTTCTGGCGCTTGTCACGGAAGAGGTCCTCCGATAACTCTGACACCCTCCCGTCTATTCTTCACTCTTGCGTACTTTGACCGATAACCCTTTAGAGCGCATCGTCCGTTTCGGAAAGGGAGAAGAGCATGCATATCGGGATCCACCTCAGCAGCCATCTGATGGCTGAGGCCCTCTACCAGCTTCTGGTGAAACATGGGTACGATCACGTAGTCACGAGTGGACAGGCTCCCTCCAACGGCCTTACCCCTGATGTGCTCCTCGTGGATATAACGACCCTCAGCCACGGTTTCCTTGCCCAATACCCGGAAGCCAAGATCCTCTTGATCGATACCGGCATAGAGCAGGACAAGCTCTGCGCCACGCTCCTCTCACACCGGATACACGGCATACTCTCCCCCCATACGGAGTTCCATCTCTTCAAGAAGGCCCTCGAGGCGGTCACTGAGGGACAGATATGGATAGACAACGGATCGGTCAAGGCCGTGCTCCACGACAGGGAGATCGTCTCTCAGACCGGACATATCAGTGGCAGGGAACAGGAGATCATCGATTGTGCCTGCCAGGGATTGAGCAACAACGAGATCGGACAGAGGCTCGCCCTATCACCCAACACGGTAAAAGCCCATCTCAACAGAATTTTCAGAAAGTTAAACATCACCAGCAGGGCAAAGCTGATGACGCGGACCATGCATACCCGTGATGTTCAATAACGATGCTGCTGCCATGGGGGATCCAGATTTTGCGGAAGAAAGATCACGGGTGGTGCGGCGCCAGTTTGGTCGGCCTGTATGGGATTCATTGCCTGAATGTTTGAAGCATATCTCATAATTTTCATTCTGTTTGAGTTGTTCTGTCGCCTTTACGGCCTGGCTGATGAGGACGACGATGACGAATAAAACAGACGGACTTGAGCCTGCTTTGCTATAGCACAAGACTCAGTTGGCTGTAACGAGATGCCTCTAAATGATTCTACAGGTCTGAGCATACCTCACCCTATCTTCCTGTACTAAATGAAACTGCATCATTGACAAGTATGCCAACTTATAGTTGGTAATGATCAACTCGATCGACACACCATGCCTGCCCATGGGATACCGGTATTCTCAGCAATAGCGTATCGAGAAACAAGGCCGACACCCCGATCCAACCCTTCCTTTCACGATCGTCTGTATAGCACGCCATATTTTGCTGCCTATCTTAGTTGACATAGCAGGCCTGGGCTCCTATACTTTTTTCCACAAAAAGGTTTCTGTGAGCTTTACTAGAGAGGTGCTTTGAGGATCAGCATGGCTGCGCTCCATGATTGAATTGAACGCCGCAACCAAACAATACGGTTCCCTCACGGCCGTCGACAATGTCTCATTCTCCGTCAAGACAGGTGAGTATTTCGCTCTGCTTGGGCCCAATGGTGCAGGGAAGACGACGATCGTCAAGATGCTGCTCGATTTTGCACGGCCCACATCGGGAAGCCTGTCGATAAACGGCCTTTCAAGTGCACTTGCCGCCTGCCGCACCGCAGTCGGCTGCCTGGGCGAGAACCATCATATTCCACCGTACCTTTCCGGATGGCAGTACCTACAACGGTGCGCGCAGCTGCTGGATATGGGACGGTCCGATGCCATAGATCAATGCAGGCGCATCGTCGAGCTTATCGGTATGCAAGGCAGGGAACACACCAAGGTGAACACCTATTCCAAGGGCATGGTTCAACGGTTTGGACTAGGCGCTGCACTCATAGGAAAGCCGAAGTTGTTGATTCTCGATGAGCCCACCTCCGGCCTTGATCCCATCGGCATCAGAGAAATACGTCTGCTCTTAGAGTCCCTTAAACATCAGGGGATGACTATCTTCCTGAATTCACACATGCTGTCGGAAGTGGAAAAAATTTGCGATACCGTTGCGATCATCCACCGCGGCCGGCTTCTGGTAAAAGACGCGATTTCCGCCATTCTCAAGGACGGTGATACACTGGAAGATGTGTTTGTAAGGCTCGTGAAAGGTTGAGATGAATACGCTGAAAACACTTCGCTCCATCACCAGGATTACGAAATATACGCTTAGCGATCAACTGCGGCAGAAAAGTTTCGTCGTCATGTTCTTCATCTGCGTGGTATTCGTATTTCTTATTCGTGGTTGTTATCAAGGCAACTACATGGTGAACGGGCAGTTGCTCGATGCCGGAACCGTTGTCGGGACGGTGTCGAAAGTGACCTTTCATATCATTGCTGTAGGCGTGATGCTCATAGCGGCTTTACTTTCGATGCGCGTGTTCAGGCGCGACCGGGAGGATGGGATGCAATCGTGCATTCTATCAAAACCGATAGCCCGGTGGCAGTACGTCATGGGCAAGCTCCTTGGATTGTGGGTTTTATCGGTACTCTTCATGTTCATCCTGCACGGCATTATATTCTTGATCACCTCCGTAACGTTGAAGGTTGTCATGCCCGGATACCTTGCCGCATCACTGCTATGCTCTTTCAATCTGCTCTTTGTGATTGTCGCTGTGCTTCTTTTGTCGCTCCTGATGCCAGATATCGTCGCTTTTCTTTGTGTTATGGGCGTCGGCATCGTCGGCTTAATAACCGACGGGATATATGCGTTAAGCCACAGCCAGATGGCACAGGGGATGATTCAGCAGCCGGGCCCCCATCCGCAGTCGGACTTGACATGGTGGAAAATTGTCCACTATGTATGGCCGAAGCTTTCCGGCATGCAATATTTTGCCTCTTCGTTTATTGGCAGCAGCGAAGTATTCCACGGATTCGCATCCGTATATCCACTCATCAATGTCCTTCTCTACTGTCTTATCCTCGGCGCTTTGCTGTTCCGGCGTTTCAGAAATGAGGAGATAATTTGACCGGTTGCAAAGTACGATACAACGGCAGGACGCTAGGGCACGCCATGCCCTACAACATAAGATCTGCGGGCTCGACCATGAGACCGCCACTGGATCAACGAAACGATAGCACTGTTTACTTCCTCCTCGGCGAACAGGACATTCTGTCCGGCCCAACATTACGTTCGCAAATCTTGTTGCCATAACCACCGTCGACCAGAACCTAACAAGAATGTTATTATACCTGCCGTGTATGACGATATTCTATTTGGTATTGATCAATAGAGATGATAATGAAAAAATGTCGTTTCTGCGCTGAAGACATCCAAGACGACGCGATAAAGTGTAAGCACTGCGGCGAGTTTCTGGATGCCTCCAATCACTCACGCCTTGCAGAGGAAAAGATTCAATGGTATTTCCGAAAGTCCTTTATCATCATGGCAGTCTGTTGTGTGGGGCCTCTGGCGTTGCCCCTGATTTGGTTGCGCCCCCAAACGACGCGGGCATGGAAGATCGGACTCACCATAGGAATCCTTGTTCTCAGTTGGATCTTGTTCCAAACCACGATGGAATCCATCCGTACTCTGAAGGAGTATTACAAACTACTTGAAGGGCTTAAATGATCGACAGGTAGAACAAATCAGTAGACACCGACCGGGCTTACGTCACATTGCAACCTGTGTAATGAAGACTATCAATAAAAATGGTGATAAAATAGAATAATTCCATCATTGGCTGAACTGTAGCGTATGAATAAGTTGGAAAAAGGACGCATCGAACAGCGGTACTTATTTACCCATATCACTCGTTAAGGGGAAGTGGTCCGGCCGATAGTACCGAAACGCATCCCCCTTCATGGACACGGCCGTGCACGCGACGCGGTGGGTCCACGGGTTGGATGGGCAGGCGCTTTTCACAGCTCCGGTGAATCTGCTATCGCCGAAGGTAACGACCACATACTCTTCAGCATTCTTAGTCTCTTCGTTCCACTTGCCTGCTATAGTGTACCTGAGTGAATCTCCGGAGCCGTCCTGACACCCCCCTGTGAAGATCCGTATTCCGGGAAGGGATGGCAGGTTGTCTGCTGCCGTAGCCGGTCTCGTGCAGACGACCGGTTCATAGATGCTTTTCTCCTTCCGGTTCCCCAGCGTATATGACAACATGCAAGCGAGCAGAAGCACTAGCACGATTGCGCAAAACAGTGCTCGCCTCACGTATTTTTCTCCTTATAATCTCGTACAGCATGGTCATAGTGTAGACCTTCTCAAGAGAGATTTCCAGAACGTCTTTTGGTCACCTATGGCTTGCATACGCTATTCTTCTGTTTACACAGCAGTGAATGCTCGCCAGGATACGACAGCCTTATTTGACTCTGAGGCAAACAATAGTGTATGGTAGTACACTTCAGCTGAACCATTCGGCAACAAATAATAAACAAAGGATAGCACCATGGGCGAACGAAAAGCGACCGTGATAGGAGCCATAGAAAAAGGCAAGGGCAGTGCTATGATCCTCATTGAGCATGAGTTTGCCCTCAAGTTCGACATCAACGAAACCAAGCTGCGGTTACTGGAACTGCTGGTCAGGGAAGCCAAAGGAAGCAGGCTTAAAGGGAGCATGGTGTACCTTGATCATGTCGCCCTGATGGGGAAGCTCGGTGTCACGAGAACCAGCATCTTTAACTATATCAGGTCGCTGGAGAGCGTTGGATTGATCAAGAAGGTTAAGCCGCGCCAGGAAGTCTACGAGATAAACGCTGACCTCATAAGGGTCTGTACGATACGGGATGCAACGGCCAAGCCGAAGAGCATCCGAGCAACCTAAGCGGAGGAACCAATGGAAAACGTAGAAAACCATGAGACAAGCGCAGCCCACTCGGCGGTGTCCCTCGCGAAGTACGCAGTGCTGCTCGTCTGTATGTCAGTGCTGTGGGTACAGTTTCACAGCTTTACCGAGTTGATCGTTCCGGTGCAGGTAAGACCCGTGGGTCAGCAGCAGGTCGACAGAGTGAAGCAGTCGCTATTGAAAGTCGGTGCCCCTCCTGAGAAGGTCGACGAGCTGGCCATGGCTATCAAAGGCGCCTCGGCTTCGGCTCAGGTAAGTCCGATACTGCTGGTCGCCCTGATGTACACGGAGAACGAGAACTTTGACTACAAAGCCGTGTCCGACAAGGGTTACAAGGGTCTGATGCAGACGCCCTGGGCCTCCATGCGCTGGGCCGATGTGGACACTCTGCTGGGGGCAAAGATACTGCAGGAGAAGCTTAAGCTAAGCGGTAACAACGTTCTGGAGGCATTACGCCTCTATAAAGGCGGAAAGAATCCAACAGCCACAAGGCAGGCGAAGAGGACGATCGAGGTATACGAGGACCTGCTGAAAGAAAAGGATATGCTGTAAGAAGTGGAGGTATGAACCATGGAACGACGACTGGAACTGGCGACCACAGAAGGGGTAGGCCGTGACAAGCAGGAGCTGTCACCAACACGGAATAAATCACCGAAAGTGGGCTTCTGGGACAAGATGGTGATCGTGCTGCTCCTCGGGGCTATCATCGGGGTTGCCGGATCAAAGGCCTATTACGAGCGACGTCTCGATGAGGCGATCAGGCTGCAGCGCTTTGTCCACAAG
>JADGQN010000249.1 GCA_017881765.1 Syntrophobacterales bacterium
GGCATCGGTAAGATGCGACTGATGGCGTCCCAGGGTGTGACCTCCCATGACCGTCGTCCACTGTCTGCGCCCATCCCCGAGCACAACAATGAGCGCCGGCGCGTGGGCAAAGCCGGGACGGGCCCGCAGCTTTTCCCGCTGCTCGTCAAGGCTGCCCGTCAATTGAAATGCGGGATGACGTAACTCCGGCGCCCGCATCTGCTCCAGCCAGAAATTGTAATCATCGATCTGGTCTCTGTAGAGATTGAAAAGTGCCTGTTTGACGGACGGTTCCGTGACGACTATGAACTCCCAGGGCTGGCCGTTGGCACCCGACATGGCCCATCTTCCCGCTTCAAGGATCTTCTCTATTGTGCCTTCGGGCAGCGGGTCGGGCTTGAACTTCCGGATGCTCCTCCTGCGCGTCAGCAGGTCAAGAAGCATCTCATACTCTTGTGTCACGCCGATCTCCTCCGCGACTCATGCCATTCTATGCCAGACCACTGTTTTCATGGCACGCCTAATCTATACATGTCTTTCTTCCGCTCTGTCAAGCTTTGCCATCAGCAGAGGAGAGGGCCGCTATACTGTACTTGTTACGAAGTCTGCAAGGTTTCCGATGAGACTCATTCCTTAAGCTGCGGCCTTAACCCTGGTTATCACGTTTGCCGCGCCTTGCGAAGTTCGTCGCGCAACCGGGCACTTCCCTTCCGATCTATCACTAACGTTTTCGAGTCGAGCTCCACGCCATACTCGTTCCGTGCAGCTTCGGCGGAAATGTATTCTTCCAGCACATCTTCGCGCACTCTCTCCACATCGCGATCCAGCGGGTCTCCCCAGCCACCGCCACCGGCTGTGATGACGACTGCATCGGAATCAGCGGGCACCCAGTGGCGCACTACATCCACACTCTTAAAATCAGGCTCGTTCGGCAGGCGAAGCAGGTGTTCGGATGGCTGCCCCGGCTTGCCATTCCACAGACCCCAGGGTGGGTACGCCCTTCTACCTGAGTCAGCAAGGTTCCAGCGTCCTTCTACCCGGTTCCTTATGTGGGTGGCCATGCCAAGGCCGCCGCGGAATTTTCCCGGCCCGCCTGAGTCCTGGCGCAGCGCGCGGCTCATCACCAGTACCGGCCAGCGGAGTTCCATTTTTTCGATGGGCGCGTTCCTCACATCTCCCTGGCAGACAGAAACCGACGCGGACTCACCATCCCCCCACGGACGGCCGCCCCATCCCCCTCCTTCGATGCTCTGCGTAACAAAGCCCTGACCATTCCGGGGATCTGTACCGATGAAGACGGCAGGACCCCCCAGCACACCCAAATGGCCGGCAGGGACCTTATCAGGCATCACCGGGGCAAGTGCTTTCAGGATTGTATCTACCACAGTCGGTAGGGTACGGCCCCAACTGGCCATGGGCGCCGGATACTTTGCCATCATATAGTTACCTTCCTGAATGAGCACTTTAAGCGCCCGAAACGAGCCTTCGTTGACCGGCTCAAAGGGCGTCGTGATGCACTTGTACGCAACGACTGCTCCTGCAAGCGTGCGTGCATTGACTGGGGCGCGCCGCTGCAACGAACAGCCGGTCAGATCGATGGTCATGTCGCTTCCATCAATTATCACCTTCACCTTTATGTGGATCGGCTCATTATTATCGAGGGCGCCGCCGGCAAACAAGGATTCCGCCTCGTAGGTGCCGTCCGCCATCTTTTCGACCACTGCGCGGCAACGCGTCTCCGTCTGGTCGAAGATCTGCCGGATCGCGTCCGTAACAACGTCGCGACCATATCGGTCAAAGAGTTCTTCCAGCCTCCGTTCAGCCAGCCTGCACGCCGCCACCTGTGACTGCAAGTCGCCAAGGGAAGATTCGGGGAACCTGATGTTATCCTTCAAAATACGCCACACCTTTTCATCGATCCGGCCCGCCTCGTACAGCTTGATCTGATCAAGCTGAAAACCTTCCATCCACGGGTCGACCGCATTACCGGCGCTGAATCCGGTACTCATGCCGCCGACGTCTACCCAGTGCGCCCTGATGACCGGGAAAGCGAAGATCTCCCCCTGAACAAAGCATGGTGTATAAATGACGACGTTATTCAGATGCTGGCCGGCAACACGCTGATGGTTCGTAATGATAACATCTCCCGGCTTGAAGCCTTTTGAGCCATACCGCTCCATGCCGTCTTTGATGACGACGCCGAGATCAGAGACAAAGTGGGAGACACCGCCCATATTCTGGGAGAGGAGGTATCCCGAACTGTCGACGAGACCACAGCAGTAATCACGCACCTCGTAAATCATCATGTTATACGATGTGCGCTGCAATACGTGAGACATTTCATTGGTTATGGCAGGCAGGGCATTTCTGATAACCTCCAAGGTTACAAGATCAAG
This sequence comes from Syntrophobacterales bacterium, assembly GCA_017881765.1. Taxonomy (GTDB): domain Bacteria; phylum Desulfobacterota; class Syntrophorhabdia; order Syntrophorhabdales; family WCHB1-27; genus JADGQN01. The sequence continues at coordinate 2,376 of JADGQN010000249.1, forward strand.
CTTATCTTTTGCCAATCGTTACCTCCCTGTAAAAGACAAATTCCAAATCCTAAACAATATCAAATCGCCGACATCAACGTTCTAAAATGCAAAGTTCTTTGAGTTTGGAAATTCGACATTGGGATTTGTTTGAGATTTAGATAGCGATAGAGCGCAGCATCCTGTAAGGACATTGGAATTTGAGCCAATATTTCACACCTTTAAAGTGATCACCAATTCGCCCGTATCTGCTACAACAAGCATATCTCCCGGGAATAAAACAGTGGTGCACGCATACTCCTGCACGATCGCGGGGCCGGTTATTCTATATCCTGATGCCAGTCTTTCCCGGCTGAAAATAGGACATTCCACGGGTTCTGCAACGGTCTCAAAATAGACCATGCGCCTGCCAACGAGGGGATTGCCGCTTCCACTCTGTTCAGGTACAGGCAGCTCCAGCTGTTTCCGCTTTCCCATGGCGCTCACTCTGACGTTCACGATTTCGAGTGTATGCTCGGGCGTGTGATACCCGTAGCGCCGCTCATGAACCTCGTTGAAGGTCTCGCCTATCGCCTGCGAATCGCCGCCATCGATGTATTCCGCGGGCACGGGGACGGGAATGGAAAATTCCTGACCTGTATACCGGATGTCGAGGAACCGTTGAAAATACATCGCCTCAGGCACCACGTTTTCGCGCGCGAGCCTCAGCCGGCCTTCTTCTATCAACCCGTCGCAGATACGCTGCAGCGCCGCAAAGTCCGTCGCGGCAAGCGGCCTGTAGTAGGTCTGGACATAATCATGCTGAATGTCGGCCATCAACATGCCCAGGGCCGAGAACTGACCGGGGTAATTGGGAACGATCACGGTCGGAATGTGCAGTTCGCGCGCCACCTCTACCGCGTGCAAGCCACCGGCGCCTCCGAAGGCGATCATGGCAAAATCGCGGGGGTCGTATCCCCTCTCGACCGAGACACCGCGCACGGCGAGTGACATATTCATCACGGCGATTTTGGTGATGGCAAGGGCCGCCTCTATATCTGATACTGCCGTCTTTGACGCTACCTTCTCGACAATGCCTGCTCGTGCCTTCTCGACATCGAGCGGCATCTCGCCTCCCAGAAATTCGCTGGCGCTGAGCCTCCCAAGAACGAGGTTTGCATCGGTGATGGTCGGCTCGGTACCACCCCTTCCGTAACATATCGGGCCAGGCTCAGCGCCTGCGCTCTGCGGTCCGATACGCAAAGAGCCTACTTCGTCAACCCATGCTATGCTGCCTCCGCCCGCTCCGATCTCGATCGTATCGACGACGGGAAGCATCATCGGGTGACCGCTCGCATACCCTCCAATGTGGTACCCGTGTGCAAGCTGCGGTATCCCATCCTTGACAAGGTTCGTTTTCGCGGTGGTCCCGCCCATGTCGAAGCCGATAACGTTTTCGTAGCCGAGCCTTTTACCCACGCGAGCTGCTGCGATGAAGCCGCCCACAGGACCCGATTCGAGCATGGCAACGGGAATGACGCAGGCCGTCTCCGGCGACATGACACCGCCATTCGACTGCATGATCAGGAGACTGCCGGCAAAACCATCCGCTGCGAGCACCCGCTCCAGGTCTGTCACGTAGGTGCTCACTCTCGGACCGATATATGCGTTGAGCACGGTTGTCGAAATCCGCTCGTACTCACCATATTCCCTAAGGATCTCGTGCGAGAGCGAACTATACTTGTCCGGGCAGATTGATCTCAGCAGCTTCCCCAGCTCGGCCTCGTGGGATGCATTCACCCAGGAGTGAATCAGGCAGACAGCCACTGCTGTCGCATCCGATTGCGCGACCTTTTCTATCGTTGCCCTGGCCTGGTCAGTATTGAGCGCCACCAAGACCTCGCCGGATGCCAAAAGACGTTCTTCAATCTCAAAGGTGAGATGCCTCGGGACGAGCGGCACCGGTCGCTTGAAGGCCAGATCGTACGCCTCGGGTCGGTTTCCGCGCCCGATCTTGTAAACGTCGCGCATGCCCTTGGACACGATGAGGGCTGTGGATGCGCCTTTGCGCTCGATGACCGTGTTTATCGCAACGGTTGAACCATGTACAAAGTTGACGAGATTGCGGATAACCATACCGCTCTTTTCCAGGCATCGCACGATACCCTTGGTGAGCTCGGTCGGTGTGCTTGAACTCTTGGAGCTAAAGACGTGCCCTGTCTCGTCATCATAGCCGATCAGGTCCGTGAAGGTCCCGCCTATGTCAACAGCAACGTGTAGAGCCAATCTAACTCCTCCTTCGGAGGAGAGTGTATAGTGATTAGTGTTTAGTGTATGGTAAGCAACAGCGTATCCCCACGCCAGTGTGCGATTAAGCCATCACCGGCTCTTGATTTTCACCAAACACTACACACTAAACACCATACACTCTCTTTTACTTGCCCATTCTCTTTTTCAGCGTCGCAAGGATGCCGCCTGCATTGACGATTTCGAGCGAACCGCCGGATAGCGGCTCGAAAGCCGCCTTCTCGCCCGTCTTGGGATTGCGTACCTCGCCCTTTTCGAAATCGATCTCGATCTCATTACCTTCCGCAAAGAGTCCGCTCACTCCCTTCGATATCACGGGGTAAAGGCCGAGGGCCACGCAGTTCCTCATATAGATACGTGCCATCGATTCAGCCACAACGTAACGTATGCCCAGCTGTTTGACCACAGCGGTTGCCTGCTCCCTGCTCGACCCGCAGCCGAAGTTGTTTCCACCGATGATGATGTCGCCTTCCCGGACGCTTTTTGCAAAATCCGGCGCAATCGGCTCGAACGCATGCTGCGCCAGCTCCTCCGTAGCCAGGTGGAGCAGCGACCCCGACGTGATCGTATCAGTATCGATGTTATCACCGAATTTTCTCGCTCTGCCTCTGATAATCATTTAGTTCACCTCTCTCGGATCGACGATCTTGCCCCTCAAAGCCGATGCGGCAACGGTCGCGGCCGATGCGAGGTAGATCCGCGAATCAGGGCTTCCCATTCTTCCCCTGAAGTTCCTGGGTGTCGCGGCGACACAAGACTCGCCCTCAGCCAGGACTCCCTGGTAACCCGTGCAGAAGCCGCACGAGGGATTGCCGACCATTACACCCGCATCGACCAGGGTGGAGATGATCCCCTTGTCGAGCGCCTCTTTATACTGTTCCCATGAGGCGGGCGCCACAAAGAAGCGGACCGTCTTCGGTATTTTCTTGCCTTTGACGATGCGCGCCGCCGTCTCCAGGTCTTCAATACGCCCGTGGCAGCAGGAGGCAATCACGGCCTGATCAATGGGAATGTCGCCGACCTCGGACACGCCTTTCACATTACCCACGTTGTGGGGAAGGGCAATCTGCGGCTCCAGCTTCGAAGCGTCGATGGTGTACGTGTGCGCGTAAACCGCGTCAGGATCGGGGTCAACCGGCTCGATCGGTTTGTCGGTGCGTTTTTTCAGGTAGGCGATCGTTTTCTCATCGGCCCTGAAGATACCGAACTTTGCCCCCAGTTCAACAGACATGTTGCCCATGGTGAGACGCGCATCTATGCTCATCTCATCCACGGCGCTTCCCGTCCATTCGATGGCCTTGTACTGGGCTACCTCGGTACTGTACTTCCCCGCGATATGGAGGATCACGTCTTTGGAGGTAACCATGGGGGAAAGATGGCCCTGTATATCGAACTTGATCGTCTCCGGCACCATGAACCAGAGTTCCCCTGTTCCCAGCACATACGCCATTTCCGACGCACCAATGCCCGTCGAGGCCACATTGAGAGCCCCGTAGGTCGTTGTGTGCGAATCGGCGCCGACGATCAGCTGCCCGGGCAGCACATGCCCCTTTTCAACCATGACCTGGTGGCAGACACCTGCGAAAATGTCATAGAAGTGCTTGACGCCAAGGCTCCGGGCAAGATCCCGCGCCAGTTTCTGGGCGCGCGCGTTGACCACGTCAAAGGCCGGAACCCGGTGATCAGTGACGATGACGACCCGATCAGGGTCCCAGAGTTTGAATTCGCTTTCAGGTATGCCCGCCTGCTTCAGCAGCGGGCGGATCAGCCGGAACGCATCGGGCATCATTGCCATATCGATTTTGGCCGTCACGTAATTGCCCGGCTCCACCTTCTTTCGCCCCGATGCCCTCGCCAGTATCTTTTCAGCTATGGTCATTGTCGCCCTCATCCTCCTCATTTTTATCACCGATCTCGATCACAAGGTCTTTGATGTGCCCGCCGGGAAACGTGAGCGGGTCGATAGTAAGGGCCGCTCCCGGCTTCACCAGTGTGATGCATGCAAATCTTCTTTTCCCGTCTATGCGCATCAGGCAGGATCGGCACATTTGCAGGCCGCAGCAGAAACTCCTGAAGCTGAGCGTCGGATCAATTTCTTGCTGGATCCTGTTCAGGAGCACGAGGGCGGATATCTCCTCCTCGACCGGCACCAGATACTCCTGGTAGCGCGGCTCCTTGTCAGAGTCCGGGTCAAATCTGAAAACCTTTGCACTGATAGTATTGCCCAATACATCCATTGTTAAGCCTCCGGCCTCAGGTAGTCGAGAGCAACCGGCGTAGAGCCGACCGCCAGCTTTCCCCCTTCGAGCTTCACTGTTGTGTGGCGCAGCCACGCGCCGTTATTCTCCTGTTGAAAATCGGATCGGTAGTGGAACCCGCGGCTTTCTTCCCGCGCCAGTGCCGAGTGAGCGATGATCCGTGCCGCCTCTACTACGTAAGGGAACTCGATGGCCCTTATCCATTCAAGGTTGAG
>JADGQN010000250.1 GCA_017881765.1 Syntrophobacterales bacterium
AGGGAGAGCGATCAACCATAATATTCCTTGTGCACATTGTTTCCCAATAAAACCATACTTTCGCGGGAGACAACGAATGCGCCGGTCTTCAGGAAGGAAGATGGCCGATTTGTTGGAGAGAGCCAACAAGAAAGGGGGATATAAGGAAAAGCGAATTGATGTTGCAGGGCAGGAGAATGAAAAGAAAGACAACAGCATTCCTATCAAAAAAGGAGGAAGGTTATGAAATACTGTAAACAGATTTTTGCGTTGTCAGTGGTAGCGATACTTGCTTTGGTCAGCTTTTTTCCGGTGGGTAGCGCGTGGGGGCAGCCATCACCGTTATTCCCCGGGGATCAGACACCACCAACATTCGCGGTGAGCCCTTTCTTCATCGACGCGACAAATGATGGGTCCGTGATCGTGGCGAATACGGGTGAGTCCGGCGACCTCTGCGCGAATATTTATCTGTTCACTCCGGCTGGGCAGATGACCGCGTGCTGCGCTTGCCCGGTAAAGCAGAACGGTCTTCTGGAACTGTCGATCACGGATCTCAACAAGAATCCGGTGACGGGCGTGCCCCTAACGAAAGGGGTGATCAAGGTCATCCCGGGCGGCCACTGCTATCCCGCATACGTGAATGTTGCGGCAGGCATGAAAACATACCAGATTATCAGGTCAAACACCCAGGCGGTGACATCGCCCCCGATACCCGTGCCCGACACACCGCTGGCCGGCGGTGAACTCCTGACCCTGATGAGGCAGTGCCAGAATATTATGAGAAATGGTGGGGGTCTCGGTATCTGTTCCTGCCCAGCCCAGTAGTGCAGGTTCGGGCGGCGTAAAGCGGCCCATAGACTGGAGTAGTTAGACGAGATGATTCCTATCAAAACAGGAGGGAAGTTATGAAACACCGCAAACAGATTTTGGTGCTGTCAGTGTTAGCGGCACTTGCCTTGGTCAGCTTTTTTCCGGCGGGTAGCGCGTGGGGGCAGGTACCACAACCGGAACCGGGGCCGATACTGGTACCAGTTCCGGCCCCATGCGAACCAATACTCTCTATGGGCGTCTTCGTAGGTGCGAATACGCCGGGGAATGCGGATGCGTCCATGATCTTAACGAATACGGGTGAGTCCGGCGACCTCTGCGCGGATATCTATGTGTTCAACCCAGTTGGACAGATGATAGCGTGCTGCGCCTGCCCGGTGAAGCGGAACGGGGCTCTGGAGCTTTCGGTCAACAACAATCTCACGAAGAATCCTGTGACTGGCGTGGTCCCGACGAAGGGGGTGATCATGGCCCTTCCATCCTCTGACTGCTATCCTTCGCACCCCAATCTTGCGGCAGGCATGAAAACATATACGATCACCAGGTCAAACACGTCCTCCATTGTACCAACACATGAAGCATGCGTCAGCGATCAACTCCTGACCCTGATGAGGCAGTGCGCAAACATTCAGAGGAACGGTGGGGGTCTCGGCATTTGTTCCTGCCCAGCCCAGTAGCGCAGGTTCGGGAGGTACAAAGCCGGCCCGTAGAACGGACTAGTTAGACAAGATGATTCTCATCAAAACAGGAGGGAAGTTATGAAACACCGCAAACAGATTTTGGTGCTGTCAGTGTTAGCGGCACTTGCCTTGGTCAGCTTTTTTCCGGCGGGCGGCGCGTGGGCACAGGGAGCAGTATTCGGCACGCATCTCCAAGACACAAAATTTACAGTGGCTCCTTTCACGAATGATGGGTCCGTGATCACCGAGCTCACGGTGCTGAATACGGGTGAGTCCGGCTCCGACCTCTGCGCGAATATTTATCTGTTCACTCCGGTTGGGCAGATGACCGCGTGCTGCGCTTGCCCGGTAAAGCAGAACGGTCTTCTGGAGCTGTCGATCGCGGATCTCGCGAAGAACCCGGTGACGGGCGTGGTCCCGACGAAGGGGGTGATCAAGGTCGTCGGGGCCGCTTACTGCTATCCCGCGTACGTGAATGTTGCGCCGGGCCTGCGCTCATGGCAACCCAACACTCATGGCGTTCCAACTATCTCGGCAGTACCATTGCCCCCGATACCCGTGCCTGACACACCGCTGGGCGACGATGAACGCTTGACCCTGATGAGGCAGTGCCAGAACATTCTGACGAATGGTGCGGGTCTCGGCATTTGCTCCTGCCCAGCCCAGTAGGGCGGATTTCGGAGAAGAGCAGTTTACGTTATGCAGGGGATATCCTGACTTCGTGAAGGATCGTTAAGATTCTGCACACTTGCGGCCCCTCCGGTTTCAGAAGGAAGACGCGTACGTGGAAACAGAAGCGTCATCGAACCAGAGGGGCCATCTATTCTTTCCAGCTTTTCCCCCATCCCTGAAGGACTTTGTGGTCGATTTTGGTTATGTGAAGCCCGCTTTCCCTTCGAAATAGGCTATTGTTTTCATTCGATATCGATTTCAACTTTCGCTGAAACCGGTTACATATCAAGGTATCTCTCCCGTTCAAAGTAAGAAGACCTGGTATTGAGTTATACCGAATTGCATTCAAAAAATAGAGCGGCGACCAGCGCAAAGCGGCAGGTTTCTCCTCTTGTCCTCTCACGTTTCAGGAAAGCGGTAAACCGATTACGTCTTGTGGATGCTCCCGGTACGGAAGTTACCCGGAAGATCAACTCGCCGTGGCGGAAGTCAACGGCAGCCCCTTAACATCTGCTCAGGAGAAACCGCATATTTACCCGAGCAACCCCGTCTGCAACTGGACCGCACTGCCCGACAATCCTGACCCGACGACGGATTGGACGGCATTCCCCCGGCGGGTCAAGGATTCATGTAAAGAGTGCTACACATGGCAGTACAATGACGCAGAGGGCCTCAAGGCGTGTAATAACCCGGTATCCGGACCGTTGGGTTTCACTATCACCTTCTGGCCGGCGCCCTGACTGACACCAAGTCGCAATAAAGCACCCCGGCGCGAGCAGCGGGGTATTGTACGCCATGCCGGACTTAATAAGCCTGCCTCGTACCCTGAATAGAAGCATCCCAGGGCATGGCTGGCAACCGGACCGAATTACAGGCATTGCGGAGGTGGGGCCTCCCTCGTCCTTCTCGTCATCCATTGAGGCCAGTAGCATGTCAAGCCGTGGCCCTTGTTTATCGAACCGGTTGTACGTGCACATCTTATAATCTTATAGGCGTCCCTCAGGCCTTTTCCGCCAACACCTGCCCGAAAGATATTGCGTTTCCGGGCAGTTTACTATTAGGCTATACAAATGGCTCTTAAATTGATCATTTTCGATCTCGATGGCACCCTCGTTGATTCGAGAACTGATATCATGAGTGCCCTTAATTACGCGATCTCACCTTACAACGTGGAACCGGTGAGCCTCGACGAGACGATGACGTTGGTCGGGGAAGGCGCGACACGACTGATCGGGAAGCTTCTCGAAAAGAGGAAGATAAGTCTTGACTTGTCACTGCTGGTCGCCCGGTTCGAATCATACTATTCGGAACACCCGGTCAGTCACACGGCTCCCTACCCGGGTGTTCCGGAGACGCTTCGGTACCTGCACAATTATCGCAAAGCAGTCATCTCCAACAAATTCAGGTCTATCGCCCTGAAAGTCCTCGAAGGACTCCAGCTCTCCCAGTACTTTGACGAGGTAGCAGGGGTCGACACGTTTCCGGAAAGAAAACCTTCCCCAGTGCCTATCTTACGCATCTTACACCAATTTGAGGTGAGATCGGACGAGACGCTTATCGTGGGTGACAGCATTTACGATATCCAGGCAGGGCGTGCGTCTGGCACAAAAACTGTTGCGGTCGCTTACGGGTACGGCTCACCCGACTTTTCCGACAATGCCGATTTCGTTATTACCGAGTTTCCGCAACTGATCGACGTCATCAATGGGTTCGAACAGCGCTTGACGGTGGGTGATAGCTGAAAGCTGACGCGCTCATAGTTTTTTCAAGGTGCGATGTATGGCTCCTGCTGCGCCGATTTGGCGAGTTCAGATGTCTGTGGTACAATGTATAGGTCAGCACCACAAAAAAACCAGGAGGAAATAGTGAAAGAGAAAACCGTTAAAAAAGACGAGAAGAAGAAGCCCCAGAAAACCCTGAAAGAGAAGAGGAAAGCAAAGAGAGAAAAAGAGAACAAGTAAACGCCGGTCTACCGGCCTCAAGTACCGTTTGTAACATAGCGCTTTAGAGCCCCCCGGGAAGCTTCGGGTTGTCTCAAAGGGAAGGGATGCCGTCGCCATTCCTCATTGCGGATGAAGGCGAGAATCTCCTCTGTATCTCCTTCCCGCACGGGCTTCCCCCTACCGGCTATCGAAATGATACGCATCCCATGCGCCTTCCCAGTCAGACGGCCGTCCTAAGGTCCAGCATACCTGATAGCTCTCTCCGTCGAACATCGCGACCTTGCCGTCATTCGTTCCCCAGGTGGCATCGAGATAGCGGTCCGTCGACTCTCCTATCAGGTACCACGGAGCAGGCCTGCCGTCTTTGCCCCGGCCCGCCTCGATCTTCACCCCCGTCTCCTTGTCGTACTTGTAGCTCCCACGCATGATGTGCATCGCCATGTACTTGTCTATCTTTCCATGATGGTGTTTCATGTCCCACATGAGCGTCCAGAACCGGTCATGCGAGCCCTGGCCGGCTGTGGTGAATATGGTCATGGGGACATCCGTCCGGCTGTTGTTCGCATCGTAGCTATAGTCGCACACCTGATGGTTGGTACACACGATATAATGCGGACTATCCCAACCGGGCGTAAAATCTCCGGGATATCTGATGGCGTACCGATCGGGCGACACCTCCACCACGGCCAGCATATCCCGGTCACTGACCAGATAATTTCTGACCCCGGTTCGAAGCAGTGAATTTCGTCCCGTTGCCTCTCTGTAGGCCGCATGCCCTTTAGTAAGAATCTCGATCGCCTCCTGCGCGGTATTCGCGTATGCCGCTATGTACGCGAGTGCCACGAATCCCGACACTCCGAATGCTTCACCAACATACCGCGGGTAATTGGGATTCGTCGCGCCGCCGCCTGCGAGCAGGGCCACTGACACGCCCTTGTCGTTAACGACCTGGTTTCCTATCGCAGCAGGCAAATTGCAGAGCACCCAGAACGCATTACCCTTGTCAGGCTTGGCCACGTACACCTGCTCATAATTCAGAGGGTTGTATTGGGTGTGGCGATTGTGGGTATGAAGCCGAACGCCATTGACGGTAGCGGGACCCTTCGCGGCAAAGGCGCTGCATCCCCCGTCCGTCGCAGGTGGATGGTACATGGTAATCTCGTGATAGATGCTCCCGATCAGTACGCGTTCGTAATTCGTGGCAACACGTGCATACTCTGATCGGCTGAGCCACTCTTCTGCACCTTCCGCGAGACCTTCCACAAACTGCAGCCACTCAGGCATGAATGCCCTGAGCTGGTCCTCGTAGAGTTTGATCTCCGCGGGTGCCTTCTCGACCCCACACTTTCTCGCGATCTCGTCCCACATCACGTTGCTGGTCACCCTGATCGAATCCCCACCCCTTCTCCCCGCCTCCCAACCCATCTGCCGCCAGTTGCCCGTGAGCAGTCCGATGAAGTGAGCCTTATCGGGAAAGGAAGGGTTGCCGGGACTGACCAGATAGTGATCGGCCATAACATTTCTGCCCCCGGGAACGTACCCGGGTACATCGCTTCCAAGCGCAGCCATGCGAACCTCCGGAAAGCCTTCTAACCGCTCTTTGTGACTGATAGTTTCTCAATGGTAGCATAGAGCACCTATCAGGGCAAGCACAGGCATAACCTAGAAAAGGCAAGAAAGTTGCCTGAGGGGCGCCGTCATCGTTCTCAATATCGGCTTCATTATTCATTGAGGCCGGCCCCATATCAAGACATGGCCCCATTCAAGCAGCGCCCTCCATCCTCCCGGTTTCCTTTTCGCGATCAGTCTCCCCCGGTAATGCTTTAGGCTTACGTACTTTTATCACTGCTTATGACATACCATTATTAGTTGTTAATTATTAAAGTTGTAGTTACATATCAATATCATTATGTAATATATTAGATTGTATTTGTATACACATATAAAAAGACACAATGGCCAGCAAAAGAGGGGCAACAACAAAGGCGGAAAGAGGGGGAGAAATAATAGGCGATATATTGCTTGATACGAACGGCAACCCCTCCGCTCTCCCGCCCCGGGATGCCCCTTGACTTGACCTGGTTGAATAATTTAAGAGTATCGCTCTTCGTGGACTATACTGCGATGTCTATACTTTGAATGGTGCCGGGTGTTCCGTCTTCTGTGAGATAGACGCCTGATTTCTGGATTTTTGCCTGCGTCTGGTTCTGATCGTTTTTTATCTCGAAGGGCGTTGCTACACTCCCGGTATAAATGGCTCCAACGTTGGCGGACTGGAGCGTATCGAGCGCCTGATGGTCACCGTTCTGCCTCCAAACTCGCAGTTGGGAGTAAACGGCGTCGCCCTCGTCAATCCAGCCATTCTTATCATCGTCATACGCCGCAAGCTCGCGGAATCCATCCCCGGTTGTCGGGCCGAAGAGCTCCGAGCCATCATCGACCACACCATTGCCATTCTTATCGATGACAAGGAATCCACTCTGCTGGGTTGGAAACGGCATATCTTCCTTTTTCCCGTCCACGTTAATATCGAATTGGATTCGATTGCCGGAAAGGGTAGTCGTCCTCTGTCCGGGGTCGATGACCGGCGGGTCTCCTGCCGAGTTACCTGCGTCACGCTCACTGCTTTGCGACCGGGTATATGACCGACCCATAGCAAAGGAGACGGAAAAATCGATCTCCTTTCCATTGGCAGTAACAACACCCTTAGCCTGAAAAGAGGTCTTCTCCTGCTCCGTATACGTTTCCACTACAGTGTACCGAACGGCCCATCCCGTGAGCTGCTCAGACGATTGTTCCACCGGCTGAGGTGAATCGCCCGATTTCGTCGGGGCATCGGACGCCTGTCCCGTGAAATTTGAATCATCCGTTATTGCCGGCCTCTTCCCGGTGATGCGATATATCATATCCGCGAGTACGTGGTATTTGAGATCGACCGGCCGCGAGCTATCATTAGCAGCCCAACGCCCATGGCCTTGTCGTTTTGCCGATTGGACGCCCTTATC
>JADGQN010000034.1 GCA_017881765.1 Syntrophobacterales bacterium
AGCGCCTCCAACTCAGCCTCACTTCTCCGATCGTTTGAACAGCCTGTAAACGCCCTGGGGAGCAAGCATGACCGTCGCCATATAGAGAGCTCCTAGAATAATCATCCAGTGTTCGGTGTAGCCGCTCACAAAATTCTTAATCAAAATGATAATGCCCGCCCCTATTGCCGGGCCGAAAAGGGTCCCCACTCCACCCAGAATAACCATGATCAATACCTCTGCAGACGTAACGAGGTGCAGTTCTGAAGGGCTCACAAACCCATTGTAGTAAACGAGAAGTACGCCGGCAAGGCCCGCAAAAACTCCGGACACGATAAAGGCTATATACTTCTGAAGCCAGACATTGTACCCCAGGGCAGTCATACGCGTTTCGCTTTCTCGAATGCCCATTAACGTATGCCCGAAAGCAGAACGTACCACCAGATACATCAAAACAGCTGCGATAACAAAAAACAGGAGCACAAAATAATAGAAATCCGTCGTATTGTGCAAATTCAGGTGCATGAAGGCAAGATCAGGTCGTGCTATGCCCGGAAGACCGTCATCGCCTCCGGTCAGGGAGCGCCATTTGAAAGCGATACCCCATAGCATCATGGATGAGGCCAGGAGAATCATCAGCAGATAAGTCCCCGTGTTTCGTAACACGATCAGGCCGATGAGTGCCGCGACAACGGCTGCCGCAAGCACCCCTGCCACCAACTCTATGGCGAAGTGGGGCCCGTGGAACACCTTCACATTGATGATGGCTACTATGTAAGCCCCGGTTCCCAGGAAAGCAGCATGGCCCAGCGAGGCCAGCCCGGTATAGCCTTGAAGAATATCGAGGCTCATCGCAAAAATTGCATAGATGAGGATCAACGTAAGAAGCCCGGTGTAATACGAGGGGACGAGAAGCGGCACCGCGCATAACAGGGCGAGTACTATTGTAATGCGGACGATCGATTTAAGGTCCTTCATTTTGTTCCAAAGAGCCCACTGGGTCTGATTGCCAGTACAACAACCATGGCAGCGAAGAGAGTGAATATAGATAACTCCGGGAGGAGGCTTTTACCAAAAGAATCGATGAGGCCTATAAGAAGCGCCCCTACCAATGCCCCCCTCAGACTTCCCATCCCGCCTATGATCACAACCACGATCGCTAAGAGCAATATTTCGATGTCCAACCCGACGCTCAAGCCGACAAACGGGCCACCGACCACGCCGGCAAGGCCCGCCAGCAAAGCCCCCATACTAAACACCAATGCTTTGACGAGGGAGATATTAATACCGATGCCCTGGGCCATCTCTGCATCATCCACGCCGGCTCGAACGATGGCCCCGTATTTTGTCTTTTCCTGGAACCACCAGAGAAAGAGCAGTATCACAGCGCCGATGACGATCACCGCCAGACGATAAACCGGAACAACGATGCTGCCCAGATAGATCGTGCCTTGAAGCATCTCCGGCTTCGGTATGGCTAGCGGGTTGCCCCCCCAGACCCATCGGCACACATCACCGATGATTAAGAGCATGCCGAACGTGAGAAGCACCTGGGCCAACGTTTCTTTCGCGAAGCCCTTTTCGAGTACTGCCTTATACGTGATCAGACCAAGGATGCCGATGCTGAGGAGTCCGGCCAGACATGCAAGGAAAAAATTGTGCGTATATTGAGCTACACTGTAGCCGACGTAACCCCCCAACAGATAAAAAGAGCCGTGAGCGAGGTTGACGATTCTCATGGTGCCCAGCATGAGGGTGAGCCCGGCAGCCAACAGAAAGAGCAGCATGCCGAAGACGACACCATTTATAGTCTGGGTCAAAACAAAGGCCATCTAGTTGTCCTCAGGCCTCCTCATCTTGCTGTTTCGATCATAGAATCAGGGGAGAATCCGAGCTTTCTCATCCTTCTTGCGATAGTGTGCTATCCGTTCAATTGTCCGATATTTTCGTGGTTCTGTAGTACCACGCCCCATGCGAATTTGTCAACCAAAAATTTGCCGGCGACTGACTGGGATTGATCGAGAAGATATGACTATTACTGGATAACCGGTGCCGGGCAGACCCGATCAAAGCGGAGGAAATGCGCCATCCCGAACCTGCCCAAACCAAAAACTGTATGCGAATCTTCTGACTACTTGTTCCACCATTTCCAGACGTCTGCCTGGGCTACCTTGCCAAGCTGGTCTGTAACAACATTAACCAGCTTCCCATCCCGTTTTTCCGTTTTTACGACATACATATTAACGGTTCTCTGGTTATACTGATCGAAGGCAAGGGGCCCGGAGGGCGTCTCGATCTTGCTCGATACCGCCTTCATCTCCTTGGCTACCCGTGAACTGTCCGCAACCTCTCCCTTCAAGGCCTCAATCGTAGCCACAATCATTTTGCCGGCGGTATAGCCATACTCACTATAACGGGAAGGATGGTCACCCCATTTGGCACCGTACCCCTTCACGAAGGCACGGTTCTGGGGCGTATCCGCGTTCACGGGATAGTGCGTGCTCGCGATGATGCCGATGGCAGCGTCCCCCATACTGGACAGATAAGGATCGTCAACTATAGTAACCTGACTATACATGGGAATCCGTTTCTTTAAGCCAAATTCCTGGTACTGCTGGACAAATCGGACAGCATCGGTCCCACTGTACCACGGGTAAACGGCATCCACCCCCTTGATGTCGATTGCCGTTAAGAAAGAGGCATAATCCATGGTGTTCAGGGCGGTATAAACCTCTTTGACTATTTTTCCACCGGCATCCTGAAAGCCTGCCTTGAACGCATCCAGCGAATCATGCCCTGCTTTGTAGTCCTGCCCAATGAGCGCAATGTTGCGGGCCGGCGTGTTCTTCATGATCCACTTGCCCATAGGGTAGTTGGCCTGGTCAGTGGTCTCAACGGTACGGAACATTTTTTCGTTTGCCTTGTCAGGCGCCGTCAATTCCCGGGTAAAGGCGCAAGGAATAATCCAGACGACCCGGTTCTTAATGACATAGTCGTACATAGCCAACGCGACGGCGCTGCTGACCGGACCTACTATGAAATTTACCTTCTGCTCCTCGATCAACCGCCTGACTTTGGTCAATCCCACGGTCGGGTTGAACTCGTCATCCTCTTTGATCACCTGGATGGCCCGCCCGCCCGCCTTCTGGCCAATCTCGGCAATAGCAAACTCCACTCCGTCGGAAACCCCTTTTGCCTGAAGCGGAGCGATACCCGTATAAGGAACGAGTATCCCCACTTTGATCGGGGTCTTCTCTGCCGCGAGCAGACTTGAGGCCGTTAGAACAAGAATACCGATCAACAAACCCAGACAAACAGAAAGCCGTCTCCCCTTTTTACCCTCCATCTGTAGCCCCCTTTTTTTGAGCTGTTTTGACTCCACGGACCTATTGCTTGTTCCACCATTTCCAGGTATCCGCCTGGGATACCTTGCCCACTTTATCAATGACCGAATTTACCAGTTTCCCGTCCTTTTTCTCAACCTTTACGATATAGACATCGATGATCCTCTGGTTGTATTGATCAACGGCGAGCGTTCCCGCAGGCGTCTCTATCTTGCCCGAAGAGGAGACCCGCTTTATCTCTTTGGCCAGCCGTGAGACGTCCTCAACGTTTCCTTTCATGGCTTCGATCCCGCCCACGATCATCTTCGCGGCGGTATAGCCATACTCGCTGTACCGTGAAGGCATTTCTCCGTATTTTGAGGTATATGCCTTGGCGAATGCCCGGTTCCTGGGGGTGTCCATGGTCGGGGGGTAATGGCTTTGAGAGATTATGCCGAGGGCAGCGTCGCCCATTTGGGAAAGGTAGGGGTCATCGACGAGCGCCACTTGACCCCCAAACAGAGGCAGTCTCTTCTTCAGACCGAATTCCTCATACTGCTGAACGAAGCGAATACCGTCGGTTCCGGTGGTCCACGCCATCACGGCATCTGCTCCTTTCACATCTATCGTGCTCAAGAAAGGCGCGAAATCCATGGTACCCATTTTGGGAAAGACCTCTTTCAGGATCTTTCCTCCGGCCTCGGTAAAGCCCGCTTTAAATGCGTCTACGGAATCGTGCCCGGCCTTATAATCTTGCCCGGTCACCACCACGTTGCGCCAATTTGTGTTTTTCATGATCCATTTCCCCATCGGATAATTGCCCTGATCCGAGGTCTCGGTGGTCCGGAACATTTTTTCGTTGGCCTTTTCCGGTGACGTCAATTCCCTCGTGAAGGCGCAGGGAATGATCCAGATGACATTGCTCTTAAGCACGTAATCATAGATGGCTAAAGCCTCTGCACTGCTCACCGGCCCCACTATGAAATTCACCTTCTGCTCCTCGACCAAACGTCGCACTTTGGTAAGCGCCACGGTGGGGTTGAGTTCGGAATCTTCCTTGATAACCTGTATGGCCCGTCCGCCTGCCTTCCGACCGACCTCGTCAAAAGCGAATTCTGCCCCGTCGGAGGAACCTTTTGCCTGAAGGGGAGCGATGCCTGTGTACGAAAGGAGCAAGCCCACCTTGATAGGCGGCTTCTCGGCTGCAAACAAAGCTGAACCCGTCACAACAAGAAGACCGACCAACACACCCAGACAGATCACAAGCCGTTTCCCTTTCTTACCTACCATCTTTACACCTCTCTCTGTATTCTTTGACTCCACGCACGTATCATGTACCATCTAATCACAAAAAGATCCGGTTTCAAGCCGCAACTAAGCCTGACGCCCGAACAGCCATTGTCTCTGCTCTTTACTTAACCCACCATTTCCAGACATCTGTCTGGGCCACCTTGCCGAGCTTATCGATGACAACGTTAACCAGCTTACCATCATGTTTTTCCGTTTTCACCACGTACATGTTAACGATCCTCTGGTTGTACTGATCAAAGGCAAGAGGACCGGAAGGCATTTCCAGTGTGTTGGCAATCCTCTTCATCTCTCTGGCAGTGCGTGGAATGTCCTCCACATCACCCTTCAAAGCCTCTATTGTCGCCCCGATCATGCTTGCGGCCGTATAGCCATATTCGCTATAACGATAAGGAGGATGACCATACTTCGCGGTGTAAACTTTAACGAAGGCGCGGTTCTTGGCTGTGTCTAAATTCACAGGATAATGGCTGCTCGTGATCAGACCGATAGCAGCATCGCCCACACCCGGCAGATAAGGATCATCGGCTATCGTCACAAAACCATAGAGAGGAAGCCGTTTCTTCAACCCGAATTCCTGGTACTGCTGAACGAACCTGACAGCATCAGTTCCGACGTACATGGCGTAGACGGCGTCTATGCCTTTATCCATGCCGCTTAAAAAAGGAGCAAAATCCATGGTGCCCAACTTGGGGAATATCTCCTTGACTACCTTGCCGCCGGCCTCCTCAAAACCTGCCTTGAAAGCCTCTACATTGTGATGTCCACCCGCAAAGTCGGAACCTGTTATGGCCATGTTGCGGTGAGGCGTGTTTTTCATGATCCATTTGCCCATGGGGTAGTTGCTTTGATCAGAGGTCTCCACCGTGCGGAAGATATTTTCGGCCCATTTGTCAGGCCCGGTCAGCTCCCGCGTATTTGCAACAGGATTTATCAAGATGACGTTCTGCTTGCGGACATAGTCCTGAATGGCCAGACCAACGGCACTGTTCACCGGGCCCACTATAAAATTTACCTTCTGCTGCTCTACCAGACGCCGCACTTTGGTAAGCCCCGCGGTCGGGTTATTCTCGTCATCCTCCTTGATGATCTGTATTGGCCGCCCGCCCGCCTTCATGCCAAGCTCACCGAAATAGAGCTCCACGGAATCATTAACGCCCTTTGTCTGAAAGGGCATGGTGCCGGTGTAAGGAAGGAGCAGTCCCACTTTGATAGGCGGCTTCTCAGCCGCAAGCAGACTTGAGCCAGATGCAACAAAAATAGCAATCACCAAACCGATACAGATGAAGAGCCATCTTCCCTTCTTACCGATCATGTTTAGACCTCCTTCTCTTGCGCATTTTCACAATAATATTAAGATGGCAACTAAATACCTGCACTTTTTTCAAGTCGTCGTTCCGGCGAAAGCCGGAATCCAGGGCATTTCTGGATGCCGGATCAGGTCCGGCATGACGAGCTATTTAGTTGCCGAAGTAATGGTTACGTTGGCCCGCGGGCCATCTTCGCGTCATGAACTCCTGTCGCCCCGTGACCCATGCCCCATAACCCCTGACCCAATCTTCTACTTATTCCACCACTTCCACACATCTGTCTGAGCCACCTTGCCAAGTTGGTCAATCACAACATTAACCAGCTTCCCGTCACGCTTTTCGACCTTCTCTACATAAACATTCACGATCCTCTGGTTATACCCATCAAAGGCAAGCGGCCCTGACGGTGTCTCGATTTTGGGTGCGACCTTCCGTATAGTCTCAGAAACCCGCGCGATATTCTCCAAATCACCTTTTAAGGCCTCGGCCGCCGCGCCGATGCACTGCGCAGAGACATAGCCAAACTCACTATAGCGGGATGGAACCTCGCCCCATTTCGTCTGATATGCCTTGACGAACGCACTGTTTCGAGGAGTCTCTATAGTCCAGGCGTAGTGACAACTCGTAATGACGCCGAGCGCAGCGTCTCCTATGCTGGGCAGGTAAGGATCATCAGCTATGACCCCATAACCATAGAGAGGAAGCCTCTTCTTCAAACCAAATTCCTGGTACTGCTGGACGAACCGAACAGCATCCGTACCCGCGTACCACGCGTAAACAGCGTCTGCCCCTTTGACATCGATCGCAGTAATAAAGGAGGCGAAATCCATGGTGCCCAATTTGGGATAAACCTCTTTGATCACCTTTCCGCCTGCCTCTTCAAATCCTGCCTTAAAGGCCTCCACGCTGTGGTGTCCCGCGGAAAAATCGGAGGCTGTCAGGACTACATTGCGATGGGGCGTGCTCTTATACATCCATTTGCCCATGGGGTAATTGGTCTGATCGGTCGTCTCAACTACCCGGAAAATATTCGGGCTCCACTTCTGTGGTGATGTCAACTCCCGGGTAAAGGCGCAAGGGTTAATCTGGATCACTTTCTGTGCGCGGAGATAATCATGGATGGCCAAGCCCACGGCGCTGCTCACCGGACCTACCACAAAATCGACCTTGTGTTGCTCCACTAACCGCTTCAGTTTCGTCAGCCCGACCGTAGGATTGTTTTCATCATCTTCTTTAATCACCTGGATGGCTCGCCCCCCTGCCTTCTGGCCGATCTCAGCAAAATAGAGCTCCACGCCGTCGCTAACGCCTTTTGCCTGGAGTGGCATCGTACCGGTATAGGGAAGGAGCAAGCCCACTTTGATAGGCGGCTTCTCAGCCGCCGACAAAATCGAGCCGGTTAAAACAAAAATCAGGCCAAAAAAGCCGCCCAGCAAGCCCAGCCAAATCAACGCCTGTTTCCCCTTCTTGCCTGCCATAGTTATTCCTCCTTTCTGAATACGTAGATGATAGATTCGCACACCGGAACTGTCAACTGTTTTCTACCGGCCTTATCCCCTGCCCATTCCCCCATGTTTCTGCAGCGTCAATGAGAAGTCACCTTTACTCACGTGCACGTAACCGAGCTCTCCTCGCTGCAACAGTTCATGAATGATCATGACCAGCGGGTTCGTGGAGGTGAAGTATTCTCGCGGTGGACCTGCAGCCCGCATGGCGAGTATCTCCTTTTCCTCCTGTATGATGTACCTGAGAATCAGGTCATCATCAGAAACGGAGGACCCTCCGAGGTTTTGGCGTATCTCTTCAATCGAAGGCTGGGGAGGTTCAAAGGAGCCAAGCTCCTTGGCCCGGGACAAACTCAGTATCCGGTCCTTGATGTTCGGGTTGACTTCCGAGCTTGCTTCACGACCCCAGAACCCGAGGCAGTACATGATGATCTCATCCGTGACCTGTTTGTAACGTTCACCGGTCATGATGTTTATGGCAGCCTGGCTTGCGACAAACTGGGAGAAGGGGGTAACCATGATGGGGTAACCGAGGTCTTCCTTGACCTTGACGATCTCTTCCAGAACATTGTTCAGGCGGTCTTCCATGCGCATCTGGGCGAGCTGGTGCTTGAGATTCGATATGACCCCTCCGGGCACCTGATGAATATACTGGTATTCGTCATACTCCAGGGGGACCCCTATGGGCAAGCCTTCTCTTTTTGCGATATAGGTGAAGTGGCGAGATACGGGAGAAAGCGCCTCCTCGTTGACAGAGGAATCGTAGCCGAGCATGCGAAGGTTCTTCATCACGTTGAATATGGATGGCTGGGAAGAGCCGTTGGCAAGCGGCGGGATGGCCGTATGTAGGGTACGGCAGCCTGCCTTCACCGCTTCGAGATAACACAGAGGCGCAAGCCCGGTCGTGCAGTGGGAGTGCAATTCGAGCGGTATACCTCCCGTATGCGCCAGCATTGCCGGGATGACGGTGCGGGCCCTATCCGGGGTGAGCAATCCGCCTGAATCTTTCAGGTAGATAACGTCGGGCTTGAGCTGTGCCGCGTCGTGCGTCCTTTGCGCAAAGTATGCATCCGAGTGCTTCGGTGAATATGAATAGATGAGCGGCAGCGATACCTTGAGCCCCGCTTCCCTCGCAAACCGGACGCATTCAGGCACTCTGAAGTTCATGTCATTTGCTGCGTCCATAACCTCAATTTGATTGATGCCCGCGGCAGCGATACGCTCCATAAAGAGTTTCAGCAGGGAGAAAGGGGTGAGGTCAAAGGCGGTGATGTTATGACCCATCATGAGCACAAGGGGAGTCTTCGTCACTTTTTTTGAAAGAAGCCTCATTCTCTCCCAAGGGTCTTCGCGCAGCTCCCGCACACACTTCTTGAAGTGGCTGGTCGCAATAATCTCCATCGATTTAAATCCCGCAGCGTCCATTTGTGCCGCAACGGGAAGCATCATGCCCGTTGTCATGCCTTCCGCCCACAAACTTGCATGGCCATCACGAAAGGTAGTATCAACAAAATCGACTCGATCCATCCTCGTCTCCTGGTCTATTTAGTCTATTTAGTCTATCTGGTTTCTCTGCTGACCGCCGACCACGGACCGCAGACCGCTTTCTTCCTATCACGCGTCAGGTGTCACGGGTGCTGTTTCGCTGGACCCCGGCCCCTAAACCCTTGACCCTATTTTTTTTCGTACGCTTCTTCCAGTACCTCTTCCAGCCACTTCGTGTGCACATCCCCTTTCTTGTAGTCCTCTCTCTCCAGTATAAAGAGAAGAAACGGGATGACGGTATCGATGCCTTTGATGACAAAGTTCGCAAGGGCATATTTCATCCGTTCGATCGCCTCCGCACGGTCTCTTCCATGCGTGATCACCTTGGCGAGCAGAGAATCGTAGTAAGGGGAAACAAAATACCCAGGGTAGCAATGGGTATCGACGCGCATGCCCGGACCGCTCGGCGCCACCCACTCCGTCAGTCTTCCGGGCGACGGGGCGAAATCCCTCTCCGGCGCCTCGGCCGTCAGCCGGCACTCTATCGCATGGCCTGAGAGGGTTACCATCGATTGAGATAGACTGAGCCGTGCGCCCGCGGCCACCCGGATCTGCTCCTGCACGATGTCTACGCCGCTGATCATTTCAGTCACCGGATGTTCAACCTGCACCCTTGTGTTCATCTCCAGGAAATAAAACTGCTGCGTCTCCTTATCGAGGATAAATTCCACCGTGCCGGCACTCTGGTAGCCTATGTTGCGGGCAATGGTTACCCCGGCCGCGCGTATCTCTTGTCTCAACGCGTCAGAAAAAGAAGGCGCGGGAGCCTCTTCAATGACCTTTTGGTAACGCCTCTGTAAGGAGCAATCCCGTTCGCCCAAATGGATCACGTTGCCATGCGCGTCACCGAGAATCTGCACTTCGATGTGGCGGGCACGTGGAATATATTTCTCCAAATAGAGTACTTCGTCCCCAAACGCGGCCCGAGCCTCTGCCGCCGCGGTTTCAAACGTACCGACCAGTTCAGAGGGCTCCGTGACAATCTTGATCCCTCGTCCCCCTCCACCGGCCGCTGCCTTGAGTATAACCGGGAAGCCAATCTCTTGCGCCAGTCCGAGAGCTTCTTTGGCGTCCCTGACTTTTTCCGAACCGGGGATGACAGGAATTCCATATTCTTTGACCAGCTTACGGGCCAAAAGTTTATTGCCCATTTCCCTGATACAGTGTTCCGGGGGCCCGATGAAGGTTACGCCTTGCTCGCCGCAGATTCTCGGCAGATCCGGATGCTCGGCCAGAAAACCATAACCCGGATGAATCGCCTGCGATCCAGTGCCGCGCGCCGCACAGACGATGGTGTTGATCTTCAAGTAACTCTCCTGGGCACGGGCGGGTCCGATGCAGACAACGCGATCGGCCATCTGTGCTGCCATACTTTCCCGGTCTGCCTCGGATGCGGCAAGCACCGACTCTATACCTAATGCCTTGCACGCTTTGATGATGCGAACGGCTATCTCTCCCCGGTTCGCGATGAGAATTCGAGAAATGCCGGCCACAGCTTTCCTCTCACACAGGCCCTGCTTCAGGCTTCACCGTGTAGAGCGGCTGTCCGTACTCAACCATCTCATTGGTCTCGACGAGCACCTCAGTAATACGTCCGCGAACCCCCGCCTTCACGGCGGTGAAAACTTTCATAACCTCGATGAGGCAGACCGTATCGTCTTCCTTAACAAAGGAGCCGATATCCACGTAGGGAGGGGACTCAGGCGATGGCCTTCTATAAACCGTACCCAGCAAGGGTGCTTTGATAGGAACCAGCCCTTCCTGATGGGCTGCCGCAGTTGCCTTCTTATCCTCGCCCATGCCGGCTTGAGCGACCCCCTGGGGCGCGGGGGGAACCTGAGAAGGCCCGGGACGGCTTGCGGGTGGCGCATTGCTCTCCACCACAGCGGGTCCGCATCCACGTTTCCTTACCACCAACTTCAGCTCACCCGTTTCAAGGTGCAGTTCGTCAAACGTCGATTGTTCTACCAGCCTGAGTATCTGGATAACTTCGTCTTCCGTTAAGGTCATAAAACCCCCACTAAGAATAGAGTAGAACAGGTAAAAGATAAAGAAGGCAGAGGTAAGGACTAAAGCAAAGGTTCGGAGCACAACTGTTTTAGACTTCTACGCCTGTTCTCTAATGTTTATCTCAACCTTAACCTGTATTATCCTTTTCCTATATTTCTACCTCAACCTTTTGTTGTCTTTACCTGTCCTTATTGTCCCGGCCACTTGCCTCCGGAGAAGTACGTATTCACGATATTGCCTTTGGTGATTGGCAGGAGCAGGTAGGATGGGTAATCCTCGTTGTGGAAGACGGTGACTCTGGCCACGGCCGTCCTCTTCAAGCTCCCCGTGCCGATGAGTTCGAGTGGATTGGTCGGTTCATCATCCACGCAGCTTATCTTGACCGCGATCCTGGAGCCCGCCTTGAAAAGATTTCCGGTAGGCACCAGCTTGATGTCGAACTCATAGATCGTACCCGGCGTTAAAGGTTCCGATTTCGCGTGTGTATAAATCGGCTCCCACGGCTTCGACTTCTTCATATCCAGTTCCCTGTGCGATCCCTTGAGCCAGCCCTTGGTGAGCAACCGCTCTTTCCCGTCCGCATCGATTTCCAAAAGCGAAATGATCCAGTGTACATCGATGTCCGTGGTCGCCGCATAGAGCTTCAGCATGATGGGTCCCAGCACTTCCGTGTTCTCGACGAGCGGAGGCGTGGCATATTTGACGTATCCCCGCATCCAGGGCGATTCCTCGAACGAGTCGCTACCTTCGTAACTCCAGTGCTCATGCTCGTTCAGAAGACCGGACTCATGCAGATAGAATGGCGTGAATTTGGTCTCGGGCAGAGGCCAGTCGTTACTCGACTTCCACTCACCGGTGTTCATGATGAAGCATCGTATAGGCGGCTCATCCATGATGCCTGTGTTGATGCCCTTGAGCCAATGATCGAACCATCTGATCGCTTCGTGCTGCAACTGATAGAGCGGCCGGTCCAGATAGACAGGAGGACCTATGATCATCTTCTTCGGGACCTTCAGGTATTCCCAGCTGCGGAACGCTGCCGGCAGGTGTATGCCGAAGCAATCCCAATCGGCGCCGATATAGGCCGGTATCTTGATTTTGTTGTAGTCGACCGTGCGGTCCTTCCAGTATTTGTCGTATGTCGAGTGCAGGGCAAGGTCCACGATGAAGGGATTTATCCCTTCCAAAGGATTTTTCAACACAGCGACCATCTCCGGGATCGACCGTATGTCCTCATCTTCCAGCATTTTCGCGATAGCCTGTTTGAAGCCTTTCTCACCCATTTCCCTCAGCGCGGCACAGTCCGGTCTCACCTTGCCGTAGGTGAGCGAGGTCTGGCTCCAGCCAAAGGGCCATTTCCAGGCAAATATGCCGCCGCGATAGGCGATGTCCCGGTAAAAATCGGTGGATCCCCAAGGGCAGAAGATGGTCTTCAGATGGGGCGGGTTGAGCTGTGCGACAAACAACTGGATCCACGCAAAGTAAGAGACACCGAACATGACCACGTTGCCGTCGCACCAGGACTGCTTCGCCATCCACTCGATGACCTCGTAACAGTCCTTTACTTCTTGCGGCCCGGTGAAATCCCATTTCCCTTCAGAGTTTCCGGTCCCACGGGCATTGCAGACCACGTGCGCATAACCGCGGCGCGCAAAAAAGATAGGGTCACCGGCTTCTAACGAAGCATTGGTTCTCTCCTGCCCGGGGTGACGCCACTGTGCGGTCGATAGCGCTGCGGGCTTTATGGGGCCGGTCTGTCCGGCCGAATGATAATTGTGAAAGCTCAAGACCGCGGGAAACTTCCCCTTGCCGTCAGGTCTCCACGTGTCGCAATTGAGCTTTATACCGTCGCTCATGGGGATCTTCACGTCACGTGCGGCCACAACACCATACTTCCTTGCTGAGGTCTTCCATGTGGTGCTGAACATTGCTCCCTTGTACTCTTCAAAAGCCATTGTTCTAACCTCCTTCCCTTTTTTGTGCTTTGTTGTCATCACAAGCCTTCTGTTTCTTGCACTTTTTTCCGGAACGGTCTACCCGAGTCCCTTCATGATTTCTGAAAGTGCCCTTGAATCAGTCGCGACCCCGAAGTACTTGTTCATATTAACTATGGACGATGCATGTTCCTCAACGGAGAAAGCACCGCAGCAGTCCTCAACGAAGATGATGCGAAAGTCCAGGTTGTAACCATCCCGTGCGGTCGTCTCAACGCAGACATTCGAGGCAACGCCGGTCATGAGCAGCGTCTCTATCCCCCTGGCCCTGAGCACAAGGTTTAGATCCGTCCCCACGAACCCGCTGAAGCGATGCTTCGTCGTGACGAAATCGCTCGCCTGAGGTTCTACCTTGTAGAATTCAGCCCCCCAGGTATCCGGACGGCATATCGGCATCTCCTTGCCTGCCCCTGCTAATCGGCCCACCCACGCCTCCGAATCGGTCCAGTTGCTATGAATGGTCCGAACGAAAACGACGGGCATGCCCCACTGCCGGCACTGGGCAATAAAGGGCAGAAGGCGGTCCACCGACTTCTCTACGTGTGACAGATCGAAATGCCGCTTTCCAAAAACCCCTTCAACATGACAGAAGTCATTCTGGACATCGACCACGACCAGGGCTGTTTTGCCGGGCTTCAGTTGAGCGACAATTCTTTTTTTAACAGGTTCATCCACCATACAGACCTCCCGGTTGAATCGGCAGCTAAGTTCGAATATCGAAATCCGAAACAATACTAAATGTCAAATGTCGCCATAATGCAGCAAGCCGGCTCGCTATTTTGAAGCTTAAACTCGCTATCTCTTGAAGATGCCTTCGCCTCTATTTTTTGCGCATACATCCATTTTGTCAACAGTTTTTTCCGACCGTAGTTTGACCTTGACAATCAGGCTACTTTGGGATACACCCTTTCTGAAAATCATGCATTTACGGATGCTCATTCCCCTCAGAAGAAAACCCTCCTGAAAATCCGGGCGTGGGCGTGCCAAGGAGACACCGATGAAGATTGACATCTTTAACCATATCTCTCCAAAAAGATTCTACGATAAGATGCTCAGCATAGCTCCCAACGCAAAAGATATACACAAGCGGATCAGGAACATTCCCTGTCTTGTTGACCTGGACGAACGCTTCAGGATCATGGACCTCTTTGATGAGTACGTACAGATCATATGCCTTTCTTCTCCGCTAGAGGTCTTTGGCCCCCCTCCTGTTTCGACGGACCTGGCGAAACTGGCAAATGATTCAATGGCGGAATTGGTGACCAAATACCCCGACCGTTTTCCGGGCTTTGTCGCATCTCTGCCCATGAACGATCCTGAAGGACTTTTGAAGGAAGCAAGACGGGCCATTAACGATCTCGGTGCTGTGGGTGTGCTGGTATTCACCAACGTGCTCGGAAGGCCCCTTGACAAGCCTGAGACCATGCCTCTCTTCGGTCTCATGGAGGAACTTGACCGGCCCATCTGGCTGCACCCTTACAGAACAGCGGATTTTGCCGACTACAAGGGTGAACCAAAGAGTCACTACGAGATCTGGTGGACGTTCGGGTGGCCCTATGAGACCAGTGTGGCGATGGCCCACCTCGTATTCGCCGGTCTATTCGACCGTCATCCCAACATCAAGATAATCACCCATCACCTGGGCGCGATGATCCCTTATTTCGAAGGTAGAGTCGGCCCGGGCTGGGACCAGTTGGGCACAAGGACATCAGATGAGGATTACAGCCTGCTTCTTAAGAGGCTGAAAAAGAGACCACTCGACTATTTCCATATGTTCTATGCGGACACAGCAGTCTTTGGCGCACGGGAAGCTACTGTTTGCGGTCTGAAATTCTTCGGGGTGGAGAAGACGCTCTTTGCTTCTGACTCCCCCTTTGATCCTGAAAAAGGCTCAGCTTACATCCGGTCAACCATAGAGATCATAGACAACCTGGAGATCAGTGCCGTGGACCGGAAGGCGATATATGAAGGGAACGCAAGAAGACTTTTAAAACTCAGGTAACTAGTAGTAGAATATGCGTCGAGGCTGAAGCATCAAAGTTGTCACAAACGTAAAGGATATAAGAGGAGGTAGAAAATGAAAGGAAAGAAAGGTTTCATAGGTATCGCGGTCATATGCTTGCTGTTGGCATCCCTGTGGGTTGCCTCTGATGCTGCTGCTCAAGAAAAACTTGTTGCCTACTATAGTCCTCCGGCGGGTGGCGGAGCTTTCACCCTCGTAGCGGGCCAGGTTACGGTCACAAACAGGTACATGGGGGCCGGGTACAAGTTTGTCCATGAGCAGACCACCGGCACGCTGGAAATAGTCAGGCGCATGTCCGTAGCGCAAAGCCAGAAGAAGGATGCCTTTGGCGATTTCGGTTCGACCGATGGATACAATGCTTACAAAGGCAGGGCCGAATACGCCGGTAAGCCTTTCCCCGGCCTTCGGTCAATCGCGTATAACCAGTTGGTCGACCTCTATCTAGCCGTCCCTACGAACTCTCCGATCAAAACGTATGCCGACGTCAAGGGTAAACGTATCGGGATGGGCGGGCCCGGGAGTTCAGTTGCCAACACAGGTCTTCTCATTCTCGCGCAATATGGCGTCAAAAAGGAGGATTTCAAACCCTACTATTTCGTATACAAGGAGAGCATCGAAGGGCTGCAGGACGGCAGTCTGGACGGCGCGCTGTTTGCGGGCGGCTATCCTATGCCCTCCTATCTGGAGCTCGCCACCAGGAATAACGTCCGTATAATCCCCGTTGATGAAAAGGTTGCCAACAAGATCATCGCGGACCAACCGGGTTATTATACGGGTGTTGTAAAAGCCAAATCATACAAGGGGCTCGACCAGGATACCCGCATCCTCGGATGGACAGGCACGATCTGGACCCATTCCGGCGTGAGTGATGACCTGGTCTACAAGTTTATCAAGAATCTTTACGATCACAAAGAGGAGTATTACGCAGTCCACCAGGACGCAAAGGAACTGAAGCTGCAGGAGTACAACAAGGGAGTAGCTGTTCCGTTTCATCCGGGCGCAGAGAAGTATTTCAAAGAAGTGGGCGTATGGAAACAGCCATCGAAGTAGCACATAATATCGGATAGGCAACAAGGACGGCACCGGGCTCGCTTGAAAAGGGCGCCGGTGCCGTCCTTGGCATAGTCGTTTATTGATTATCCTGGATCAGTCTCTTATAGAATACTCCGGCTGAAGTCGGTTTTCCTGCCAGGGGATGTCGGCGCTTCGTCACCGCTCACGCGTCACCGAACTTTGAAAGCCTGCTCCATGCCGATGTATTGCTTTCTTATCTTCGGTTTCTCGATCTTGCCGGTTGGGTTACGAGGGACCTCTCCGAAAAAGATAATCCTCGGCCTCTTATAGCGCGGCAGCTTTTCGCAGAAGGCGAGCACCTCTTCCTTTGTCAGCGTTTTTCCCGGCACTACGTCGATGACAACCGCGACCAGCTCGCCAAGCCTCTCGTCGGGCACCCCGATGGCCGCGACGTCTTTGATGGCCGGATGCGTGTGCAGAAAATCCTCGACTTCAACGGGAAAGACATTCTCACCGCCGGTGATTATCACATCCTTCTTTCTGTCGACGATATAGACGAAGCCGTCCTCATCCTGGCGGGCCATGTCACCGGTAAAGAGCCATCCGTCCCGCAACGCCTTGGCCGTGGCTTCAGGGTTCTTGTAGTACTCCCTCATAACACAATTTCCACGCACGACAAGCTCTCCCGGTTCCCCACGCGGCACATCGATACCGTTCTCATCAACGATGCGTGTCTCGCAGTTGAAGCCGGGCAGTCCGATAGCTCCGACCTTATGGGTGTTCTCTATGCCCAGGTGCACACAGTTGGGGCCTGTTGACTCGCTCAAGCCGTACGTCGTGTCGTAGCCCATCTCAGGGAAATAGTCTCTCCAGTGCTTGATCAAAGACGGCGGCACGGGCTGGGCGCCTATGTGCATGAGTCGCCACTGAGACAGCTTGTAATCGGAGAGCTTCAATTCACCGCTGTCAAGCTTGATGAGTATGTCCTGGGCCCATGGCACGAGGAGCCAGACGATGGTGGCCCTCTCTTCACTTACTGTCTTCAGGATCGTCTCCGGCGTCGCACCTTTGAGAATCACGGCTTTACCGCCGACAATCAGGCTTCCGAACCAGTGCATCTTTGCGCCCGTGTGGTAGAGCGGAGGAATGAGAATGAAGTTATCATCCTTCGTCTGGTAATGATGCATCTTCTCCGTCATCGCTGCGTTGGCCATATTCTTGTGCGTGAGCAGGATGGGCTTTGGCTGGCCCGTGGTGCCGGACGTGAAGTAGAGGCCGCAGGGGTCGCCGAAGCCAAGCTCAACGCCGACCGGATCTGCCCCGGATTCATCGATGACTTTGGCAAAGGAGCGCGCATAGGAGGGCACCTCGCCGCCGCGGCAGATGAAGTACTTCACGGTGGAAAGCTCTTTTTTGATCGGCTCTATCCTTTCGGTGAATTCCTCGCCGAAGACGAGTAGCTGCGGTTCCGCTACCTCCGCACAATATTTGATGTCTGCGCTCGTAAACCGAAAGTTGAGCGGCACAACCCATGCGCCGGTGCGTACGATACCGAAGTATGCAACAAGCCACTCGATCGAATTGTTCATGAGGTGCATCACTTTATTACCCTTGGTGACGCCCTTTGTCCGAAGGCCATTCGCAAAGCGATTTGCTTGCTCATCGAACTCCTTCCACGTAATCTGGAACCGTTTACCCTCAGCCGGTATCTTCTCAATAAGCGCGACCTCATCGGGGTACATTCTCGCGTTCCGCGCAAGCATCTCACCGATATGTATATCCAGGTTTCCCATACATTTCACCTCCGTACTATTAATTAACGGGCTCGCTTTGCCCCTTCCAGCGGTAAAGCCGCAGAAACTGCCCGCACCCGCAAGCAGGCACGCGCTCGCCGTGCTCGCTCAATCTAGTGAGATATCTTCGGTTCAATCCTAGTATGGGCATTGACGTTAGTCAACAGAAATGAAGGCAAACAGTAAGCCCTGGGGTTCAGGACTGCTGTTCGATTGGTTTTGTTGGTTTGACCGATACGGCAAACAGGGTGTGTACGCTGAGCTATAAACTCCTTGACAGTTTGCATCTGCGTGCTACAATCAGATTTATTCGGGGGGGGTAATAATGGAAACAATACGGGAATTCATCGAGCTCCTTGAGCGAAAGGGTGACATCGCTCATGTCGCAAGACCTGTATCGGGCGAAGGGGTTGCGGCACTTATCTGGGAACTGAACGAACGTAAGGGTCCGGCACTTTGGTGTGACAATGTGAATGGCTCCAGGGTGCCGCTCGTCGCAAACCTTTTCGGTTCTTTCTCCAGGGTCGCCCTGGCGCTCGGGCTGCCGGACGACGCACCGCCGAAGCAGATCCGCAACTATTACGCCGATATCATGGAAGATAAGAGTAAATGGCCGGCACCCCAGATCGTCAAGTCCGGCCCCTGCAAGGAGGTCATCCGCACGGGCAATGAGATTGATCTTTTCCATTTCCCTATTTTCAAATGGGCCCCGGGAGATGGCGGTCCGTACATCACCCTGAACGGTACGGTCTCGAAGGACCCGGAACTGGGTAGAAACGTGGGTATGTACCGGGTGCACGTGATCAATAAAAATACGACGGGCATCATGGCGCTCTCCATGCAGGATATCGGCATCCATCTCGCCCGCGCCAGGGAACGAGGAGAAGATTATCTCGAAGTCGCCATACTGATCGGCATGTCACCCGCGGTCTATTTTGCCTCGACCACGAAAATGGCTGCCGTCACGGAAGACGAGTATGCATTTGCCGGTGCTCTCCAGGGAAAACCCGTGCAACTCGTGCGCTGCGAAACCATCGACGTTGACGTGCCCGCTGACGCAGAGATTGTGATCGAAGGACGCCTCTATCACACCGAGCTCCTACAGGAAGGGCCTTACGGCGAATGGATGGGCTACTACGAAGAATCGATGATCACGCCGACCTTCCACGTCACCTGCATCACGCACCGAAAGGATCCCCTCTATGTGACGGGTTCCATGGGTCATCAGTACGGGGAGGGAGAAGTCTTCAGGTATCTGCCCATCCAGGCAAATCTGTACAATGTGCTCAAGAGGTCCGTCATCGGTTTCCGCGATGTCTATCTGCCCTTGCAGGGACGCGGTTACAAGGCGGTGGTACAGATCAAGAAGCGATACCCGGGATGGGGGAAACAGGCTATTTACGCGGCATTTTCGGCCGGATATATCAATTCCAGCGTGAACTGGGTAACGATTGTGGATGAGGATATCGACCTGTACGACCTGAATCAGGTCTACTTCGCCGAAGCCACGAGGGTGGATCCCGAGCTCGACGTGGTGATGCTGCCGGTGCAGGGCGTCTACCCGCTCAATCCTGCTGCCCGCGACCGGTATGAGGCAAAAGACCTGGGGCACGAACTCGGGTTTACGGAGTTTGCCTGGTGTTCAAAAATAGGTATCGATGCCACAAGGAAATATCGCGATGAGCACAGGAGGGCAACTCCGGATCGGGTGATACCCGATCGTAAGACATTGGAACTGGTGCGCAAGAACTGGGACTCTTACTTTAAGAAGTAGCAGGCATCATCTGAGCCGGACGAATTGCAAAAAAGGGGAGGTACGTATGAAAAGATTCGTCAGCGTCGTAATAGGCCTTTCAATCGCTATTCTCCTGATTTCGCTTATGACGGGTTCGCAGGCAAACGCGCAGCTGTCAAAAAAGTATGAGCTGAGCTGGGGTACCATCGTTGCGGGCGGTGCATGGCAGATCATAGGAAGCGCCATGCTGGAAGATGT
>JADGQN010000251.1 GCA_017881765.1 Syntrophobacterales bacterium
CCTTTCTGGCGCGGGCGTGAGACTCAGGGTTAACATTGCCACGTTTCAGCAAAACGTATCAACCTACCATAACCTGCTCTAAAGAAGCTACGTTGGTTTCCGCGGTCACTCGTCCTTCCAGTTCCAATTCTTGCCGCCTTTGAAGACGCCTGCGTTCATTTCGTTGCTGATAAAGAGGTTGGCCTCCGGGAAATGGCGGACCATGGCGTAATAGAAACAGCCCTCGTCGTTGGTCCTGGCTATTTCCTCTTCCGTGGCGATCAGATAATCTTTCATAAAGCTGTACGAGGAGGAATCGAAAGGCATGCCCGGTTTCTGATGGCCGGGAATAACAACTTCCGCGCCGAACTTTTCCAACCGCTCGATATCCTGTATCCATTGCCTGCGCTCCTGGGGCGTAACCTCGCAGGTAAAGGGGTGGGCCTGGTTAAACAGGACATCGCTGCCGTAGAGGGTCTTTATGGAAGGTATCCAGACGACTGAATTGTGTACCATGTCGCCTATGAGGTCAGGGATAATCTCGATCCGATCTCCTTCCAATTCGATGTAGTTCTCGCTCAAGGGCTCGATAGTGACCGTTTTCCGGCATACGTTAGTCGGCCCGATAACTGTTTCCCAATGCTCGAGTTTGCCGAAAAACTGGTGATTGATGGTGCGGGCTACCGAGGCGAGCGCCGTGACGCGGGCGGACGGGAAAGCCTCGGCGATGACGCCCAGACCGAAGTAATGGTCAGGATGAGCATGAGTCACATAAATCGTCTTGAGCTGTTTGCCGGTTTCGGTTATTTCCGCGATGACTCGATGCGCATTCGACAGCGTCCACTGGGCATCAATCAAAACGGCATCATTTTTACCCATCACGATCACGGAAGCAACTTCGAAACCTTTCTCATCGCTAAAGAAAACCTTGGTGGATAGCGAATGCGATCCGTGGTTATTGATCCTGACCTCCATAGCCTGATCCTCCATGAAAATTTTGATTTTACTTTAACAAACCAACGCGGTAATCGCCAGCTTCCCGCTGACAAAAGTATATATTTTTATCAGCCTGACCACAAAGAACCGCATCGAAGCCGGCCGGTCAGCCCTCCTCCCCACGTTGAGCTTGACAGCTCCCTTTTTATTCATGTATAGTCCGTCAGTCGGCCATACCACTACGGGATTTCCAGAACTGAAGGCAGCCTTTCCGGAGGCGCGTCACAACAGTGGAGAGAGGCCTGCGTTTCCGAAACAGCCGCATCACACGACCGGTCTCCGGATCGTTTTTTGCAAGAATGAACTGGACGGTTACATAGCGTATCGCCGGAGAAACGCGTGGCTGCACCCGGACCGTGGCGGTCATGACGCTCTCGGAAAGCGATGAGGGGGGGACATGAAGAGATTCGGTTCGTTCAGATTAGCGCTCTTGCTCGGTTTGTTTTTCTGCGCGATGTCGTCCATAGCCATGGCTCAATCAGTAGCCGAACTCGAAAGCGCCTTGAAGAACTGTCAGGATTCGTGGCGCAGCATGGGCAATCGCTACCAGCAGGAATGCGGGCAGATCGACCAGGTCATACGCCATGCCAACGAGGTGAAGACATGGCTGGAAAAGAATAGCGAGCCTTCGTTCTCTTTGAGGCGCATACATACAAAGTGCGCAGATATACTCCAGCAGTGCTACGAGCTGGATAACCGAGCCAAAGCGGTTTATGACGCGTGCCTGGCGAGCGGGAGGTCCGGAGACGAATGCCTCAGGACTCAAGAATACAGCCAATTAAAGGCGTCGTGGAACGAGTGCGACCAGCACCGCTATATTCCTTGCTGGCGCGATTACCTTAAGGAATATGACCCCTGGCAAGCCTCCATTCAGAAACAGCGGAACGCGTACAACAGCGACGCGGAGAAAACCCGGGCATGCCAGCAGCTGGCGGGCCAATACAGGTCGGTTGTTGAATCCTGCCTGGCGATCGAAAAGAACCTGAACACCGCCCGGGGCGGTGGCCGGAGCGGACAGCAGCAGGCCTCGGGAGCGAACTGCGTAGCCATTGACGGCCCCCGGACCGATGGGCGCACGGTGACCTTCACCGCCATACTCGACCAGAATACTCAGGCAAACCTGCTCAACGTGCAGGGGTCGTACGGGTTCAGTTGGCTACTGGACGGAAGTCCCCAAGGGACTACGAATTCGGCTCTGACAATCCAGGTTCCGGGCGGAGGCACCCATCAGGTCAAGGTGCAGTTCTGGATACGGCGCGACAGGGGGGCGGGGCCTCAGCCGGGCACGCCGCCGGTGATGTGCGAGACATCGAAACCATTTTACATTAACCCACCGCAGGATCAGACACCCCGGGGCCGCATAGGGACCTGAGTGCGTTCTGGCGCACACGGGCGGGGTATATGCCCGATCGCACGATGCGCCAAGCGTTTGCTGAATGGGCCTTGTGGGGGCTCCTCTAAAGGTAAATGCGAAATTGGCGGCGATACAGAATGTGCCTGGCAGCTTATTATTGACCGGCTGACCAGAATGGGCCGGCTTGATGAATACGGAAAGATCTTTCCCCTCAAGGACTGGAGCACTGACAAGGGCGGCGGACCGCGATCAATGCGGCGGACTGCCAACACTCCCTGAACTCCGGTTACGACACCTCAAACTCAGCAGAGATAATTGCATCTGCCTGTTGTTCCATTCCGGAAAGGACGCCGGTGAAGACGGCGTAGAGAACGCAAGGCGGGATATTTGCTGCGTTCCCTCACTCTGAGGCCCTGGTACGGCGGCGGAGAATGCTCACCGCATCCCGGGTCATCACCACTTCGCCGTGCTGGTTGAGTACCTCCACAAGCGAACGCACAACCCCGCGGTCGGGCTTCGACTTCGATACTCTGGCCTCAAGGACCTTCACGCGCAGCGAAAGCTCATCGCCCGGTCGTACAGGCTTGAGCCAGCTTACCTCGCCGGCGGTCGGCGAGCCCATAGACGCGACGCTCGAGACATAGTGGTCGACGAGCAGCCTCATCACCAGGGCCGCTGTAAACCATCCGCTGGCGATGACGCCGCCAAAGGCGCTCTTGCGGGCTGCCACCGGGTCTACGTGGAAGACCTGCGGGTCGTATCGTCGAGCGAATTCAATCATCTCTTCCTCTTCCGCACGAATCGACCCGAATTCGTACACGGTACCGGGGATATAGTCCTCGAAGTAGCGGTCGTCGGCCGGCTTGCTGAATGCGGTATTGATCATAGTGGCAACCCCGCGCGAGAGCGCGCCGAAGAGCAGATTTCCTGGGAGTTCACGACCCCCTCTCAGCAGCTCGCTCAGCTGTGGCCCGGAGAGGAGTGGCCGGGTGCCTGCGATGAGCTGCCACCCTTTGCGCTTCCCGCACAAAACGCAGAAAGAAGGCGCTCCGGTCTGTCAGCCTCGCATTTCGGACACCGAAGATCCCTGTTATCCTCATTGACTTTCTGGATTACCTCAAACGTTTCATTACACTTTCTACATCGGTACTCATAAATGGGCATGTCAACATCCCCCCTTTGCTGTCCGGCAATGGGTATAAACTATCAGATAGCCGGCAGGAAATAAATAGCAGGCCCAGTCCGTAAACGTATTCCAACTCGGTTAACGTTCCCGGCGCCTTTCTGGCCAGGGACGGCTCAGGCAGGAGGTTGTTGACCAGTTTACCTTGCTTCGTCTCCTAGCGATCATCACTAACGCCACTGCCGTGCAGATCCCTAAGCGTTGCGCAATCTCTGTTGGACACGCCGAGTTCGTATACTAGCCGAGGGGCGAGCGTTGAGCGGACTCGAGAAGGTGCTTCAGGCGGGCTTGTTCGAGGCCACAGAGGCGCCACCCGTGTGGCTGGGTGGCTTTTGCCGTGAGCCTCCGCGAGCATGCTCACTTTACAAGCCCCTCTTCTTTGAAGAAGGCGAGAATATTATCCTTGGCCTTTGAGTTGGACTTCTCATAGGCGGCTGAGTTCTCGTATGTTACCTGCAGCGGGATATTTCTTATCTTCGCCTTGAACTCCGGTTCCGCACAGATCCTGGCCATCAAATTGTCAAGTTTCTCCACAATCTCCGGCGGGAGGGCTTTAGGCCCGACGAGTCCCTGGATGGGCGCATAAACGATGGGATAGCCAAGCTCAACCACCGAGGGAACGTTTGGCGCAAAGTCCGCCCTCTTGTTAGTGATACCGGCCAGGACTTTAATCTTCTTCGCGTCCGCCAGGGACTTCAATGACGAATAATCTGTTGCCGCCACCAAGACATGGCCGCCCAGCAAAGCGGGTAGGGTCGTAGCATCACCGGTGAAAGGCACCGGTACAAAGCCCGTCTTCTCCATCTTGTTCATCGTGGTCACGAACATATGCTGGATCGTCTGTTTACCCGCGGTGCTCACCTTCAACCCGGGGTTCTTCTTCGCATATTCGACAAGCTCCTTGAAACTGTTCCAGGGGGCGTCTTCTTTGACGGCGATGCTTATCATGGGAGCCAGCGCCGCGCTGATATGTTTGAGGTCTTTGCTCGTATAAGGGGCTTCCTGAAAGAAGGTATATGCCTCGGGGATTGCGGCAGGGTTGGGGAAGAAGCCCAGGGTGTAGCCGTCCGGTTTGGCCGAAGCCACGGCATATCCGGCTATGGTTGTTGCTCCGCCTACCTTGTTCACCACGGCCACGGGCTGCTTCAAGTGCTTTTCCAGCGCATCTGCCACGGCCCGGGCGCCCAAATCGGTCGAACCACCCGGAGGGAAGGGAACGATCAAGCTAATGGCCCGGTTGGGGTAGTCCGGGCTTGCGGCCTGCAGCGAAACTTCGACGAATGCGACCAGCAACAATCCCAGCGATAAAGAAAAAGCTAAGCCAAGCCAAATTCTATTCCCCGCCATTCTCATACGTTCTCCCGTTTGCGCTGACGTTCAAGTCCTCAGCGCAAGCATAACATATATATTCTCGAGGAAACAAAAGTGCTACACGACCCGATGTTATTGACGTTGGGGCACATCTTCTAACAGACGGAACCCGGTGTCTGCCTGTTTTTTGTTGACACGTATGCGGGATAGAGCATACTCTACCCGAGAAAAACGCGTCCTGGAAACGCATCGGATATGATCACCCTATAAGGAGGATACTGCAGTGACAAAAAAATATATTCCGAGTGGTGTTATTCCCGCAGTCCTGCTCCCTTTTAAGCCAAGCCTGGAAATTGATGAAAAAGCTTACAGAAGCCATTTGAGGGATGTTCTGGCAGTGGACGGCGTGACCGCGTTAACGGTCAAAGGTCATTCGACGGAAACTCATGCCCTTGACGCTGACGAGCAGAAAAGACTTCTCGACATCTCACTGGATGAGATAGGAGATAAAGTCCCGGTCATTTGCGGAGTGGCGGGCGACGGCTCCCACCAGGCAGCGGCAGCGGCACGAGACGCCGAACGTGCCGGAGCAAAATGTCTCCTCGTTCTGCCGACCACGGTCTTTGCCGTGGGTTTGCCGCACCCTCCAGAAAATGTCTTAACCCACTTCCGCGTTATTGCTGAAGCCACCTCCCTTCCCATGATTATCTTCCAGTATCCCATGTTGACGACGTTTGGCTATGCGACCGAGACTCTGGTGCGGCTGGCTGAAGAAATTCCGCAGATAGTGGCTGTTAAGGATCTGTCGTCCAACCCGGTACTGCACGAAAAAAATATTCGAGCACTGCACAGCTTGAAACGGCCTTTCTCCGTCCTGACTTCGCATGTCAGTTGGTTGTTGTCCTCTCTGGTGATGGGCGCCGATGGGATATTATCGGGATCCGGCAGCGTACATGCGGGCCTGCTGGTCCAGATGTGGAGAGCCGTGCAGGGTAAAGATATGAAGAAGGCACAGGCGGTCAGGGAGCGGCTTTTGCCGATCGCAAACGTTTTTTATTCAGCCCCGTCTATCGATACCCACAATAGGATGAAGGAGGCCCTGGTCCTTCTTGGCCGGCAGAAACACGCTTATGTACGTCCTCCGCTCATGAAGTTGTCCAAAGCGGAGATAGACAGGATCCGGCAGGGGCTGATAGGGGCGGGCTTATTGGGCAAAACCAAACGCGCGTAGTTTAGCGGTCAGATGCCCAAGGGCATGCCTTGAGCCATAGAGTTCCTCTCTGCATCTTCCTAACTTGCCTCAAAGCAACTTAGCATAGTTCGTAACACAATTTATTGACTTGAGAATTACTTCAGGGATGGCCCAATCGTGAGTCGCATGTGTGTATTGGTCCGCGAACAGTAGTAATAATTTAGATTGACAGACACCCATCCCATGCTATTATTTGGTATTAAAACTTTAGGCTTAGGTTTCATGTAAGGGCTTCGCGAGCGCCTTCCTTCCGGCCGAGGTTTCCTGTCTGGCACAGGAGCCGGAGCCTGCCCGACCGGCACGCTTGCGCGAACATAACTTGACCGCGGCGTTTCAACATTTGGTAAACGCGCAAGAAAGGCCCGAAAGGGTCTAGAGTGCAATGAGGCAATCGGCGACGCGTAATGATTCAAGGGAATAAGCCGGAGCCAGGGAGCAAAGAACAAGGAGACTTCTCTCCACCCGCCATTTCACTGCAAAAAGGGGGAGGTGCGATCAGGGGAATAGGCGAGAAGTTTGCCGCCAACCCTGTCACCGGTACCGGCTCCCTGACCGTCCCGATTTTCACGAGCCCCGGCCGCGCCGGATTCGGTCCTCAACTGTCACTCTCCTACGATTCCGGCGCAGGCAACGGACCTTTCGGCTTCGGCTGGAGCCTTTCCTTTCCCTCGATCACAAGGAAGACTGATAAAGGCCTCCCACTGTACCGGGATGCCGCGGAATCGGATGTTTTTATTCTGTCCGGTTCGGAGGACCTTGTTCCGGTTTTCAAAACGGATAGAGACGGTAAGTGGGTTTTCGACGAAGAAGGTAATCATCTCTTTCATGAAGACGCCCGGGACGGCTATCTGGTGCGCCGCTTTCGCCCGCGCATCGAGGGGCTGTTCGCCCGGATTGAGCGTTGGACGAGTCAATCGGACCCAACCGATATTCGATGGAAGTCGATATCGAAAGATAATGTCACAACCTGGTACGGTAAA
>JADGQN010000252.1 GCA_017881765.1 Syntrophobacterales bacterium
CCCTTTGCGCAGGCTCTGGCAGAGCGTTTTCTAGGTATGCTGCGAAGCAAAGGTTGAAAGGGTCAATTCGGTAAAGCCCTTCGCGCTGGGACTGAGCCCAGGGCCAGCGAGAAATACCAGTTGAACATCGATGAATGTGTCCGGGCTCTCGACGTTCAGCACCCTGAGCAATCCTTTTTCCAACTCATCCCGGACAACGGCCGGAAAGATCAGAGCTATCCCCTTCCCCGCCAATAGAAACTTTTTTATCATTTCCTGGTTCTCTGCTTCCAGAGATATCGTCGGCGTTATCTGATATTTGTCGAATATGTCTAACACGGCCAACCGCGTCGCTGACCCCTCACCCTGGATGATGAAGGGTTGTCGAAGCAGCTCTTGCATGGGTATGTGGTTCTTGTGCGCATACGGGTGACCGCCACTCGCTACGAATTCCATCTTTTCACTGGAGATGGTGTGCGCCACAAATTTGGGACTCAGGGGCACCTTCGGGATAATGGCGAGGTCGTGCTTGAATTCCGATATCCTTTGAATTATTTCGTGCGATGGCCCCTCAGTGACGCTGATCTGTATGTTGGGGAAGTGCTCGCTGAAGATATTTATAAGAAGCGGGAGGTAGGTCTGTGCGATCGACCTCGCCGCCCCCAATCGAAGCACGCCCTTTCTGCTCTCCTTGAATGAGGCCATCACGTGCTCGATCTCCTTGGATCTCTTGTATAGCTCCTCCGCCAAGGGGAGAACGTGTTTGCCGACTTCCGTCAGCTGAAGATCTTTGCCGGTGCTCATGAAGAGTTTGACGCCGAACTGTCTCTCCAGGCATTTGATCTTTGTTGTCACTGCCGGCTGTGTGAGGAATAACTGCGCGGCGGCATTGCTGAAACTCTTCTCTTTTGCCACAAAGAGAAATGCAATGAGATTGTCCAGATTGATTTTTACATTTTCCATTTTTTCTGCATCAAACCAAACAAGCGCTCGCTGGCAAGTCTTGCGAACCGGGGGTCATCGAGCGGAAGATCGACATCTATTACCGATTCCGCGTCCCAGTACTTCAGTAGCTGCTCCCTGAACGCCTCAACCAGTTCTGCGCCGTAATACTCGCCTCCTCGTACGCCCACACCAGACCAACCGCCAAGGGGCATAAGGAAGATGGCATGCTCGGGGTGTGTCTTGTCCAGGATAGAGCCGATCCATTTCGCAACCTTAACGACCTCCTTCACGCTGGCACGTATACACCACCTGTAATCATACCTGTATACTTTTCTGTTGGCAAAGGCGCGAGGCAGAATACCATCCTTGGACATGTATGCTATGAAATCGAGAGCCCCGGGGGCCATAACCGTGGGAAGATCGGCGGACAGATACGCATAGAGTCTCCTTTCGTCCAACCTGCCATAAGCCCCCTTGGCCACGTGGTCCAGGATATCATGAAGGGTGAGATCGAGCATCCCCTTAAAAAAACCTTTGTCCACCAGTTCTGCCATGGCCATAGTGCTCTCACCGACAGCATGAAACGGGACAAGGTCATAGCCCAACTCATCCCAGAACGCCTTTGCGCCCGGAAGATATCCGGAGGTGATACCGATGTTGGTGATGGCAACAGCAGGTCTTTCAGGGCACGGCATGGCTCCATCCATGGAGGTCACCAGCGCCACGCAGTTCTTCAGGACAGCTTTGCTCACCGGGTTTAGCCACCCGAAATCACAGGGGACCTGCACGTAGACGATGTCCTTGTGGGTTCTAAGCATAGTCAGGCTGTTGGCGATCATGGTCGAGGCTATGACCTTCGGGACCATCAGCGGCATCTCTGTCATGACGCTGATAGCCATTCCGAGGTTGGTTCCCCCACCGACAGAGACCGCACCGGATATGTGCTGCTGCTTCGCCAGCGTGGTCAATTTTTTCTTTGCCGCGTCGACAACGCTCAGCAGGGCTGTGTTCCTGTCGCCTGAGCCTTTCGTCGCTGAGAGGTCCAACTTGATGGGATTATGATTTCTTCTTGCGAGTTCCTGGCAAACGAACTCCAGTTCCTCGCCCTTTGTATTCCAGGTGCCAATCACAAGAAAATTGCCCATTAAAAGAATCATAGCAGATTTTGTCAAAAAAGATTACAGATAAATTTTATCTGAAAGCCAGCTTGGGGGAAGGGGGATGCAAAGGTTGTGAGGGTGTGATAATGTATGCGAGATCACACACTGTGAAGAGGCCTATGGCTAAGTTCTACCTCGATAAACGCTACTACGCCGACAAGCCCGTGAGGTGGGTCAGTTTCGAGAGCACGCCCAACCTGGAGGAAACAAAGAAGGACATCTACGGCAAATGCGTCCCATGCATATCCAACCTGTATGAGCAGCTACAGGCAGGAAAAACTGAGGTATATTTGGGGCCGGCTTATAACTGCTGGAAGGTCGTGGCAATACTGGCAAATGACAACGAGTGCACGCAGGTGCTGGCTGAGTTTGAAAGAGAATTCCTTGCAGAGCGGAAAATAAAGGGCAGGTTCGGGTCCGGCGACGCAGAGAGACCAACGAAGGTCATCGTATTTTCAGCCCCAACCCAAGAAGAAGCAGAAAAGCTCTATGAGGAGGTAAGCATCTGCGCCCGGCGCGTGAACCCGGAGGCTCATGTATTCTTTCATAGGGGCTGTGCCGAGCTTTACCATGAGCTTTTCGGCGATTCGACGGGTTGGAGGCAGACTGAGACAATCAGAAAACCGGAGGCTGTAAAGGTTATCCTCGCGAGGATACGAAAGATGCTCTTCTGGGAAAGAGAGTAACATTTGGTGAAGGTTACCCACAAGAGTAGCTCACCGCAATTGGCTTCCCTCGCGGAGCGACGCGAGGTGCCCTGATGTGCGCTTTCTCCCACATCAGGGCACAGAATGGACTCTCCGGGGGCTCTTCCTCTGCGGCCTCTGCGGCCTCGAACGAGCGAAGCGAGTGGGCGTGAGATAAAGTCCTATTTTTGTTGAGAAGGGGGATACGGATGGAATCCGAAGAAAAAGGGCTTGACGTGTACCAAAGGCTCGCCAAACATCTGTCCGCGTTGGGCATGGGTTATCCGGAAAAAGATGAATTGATCGAGATTCTGAGGGAGAATTTCTCCACGGAAGAAGCCCAGATCGCTCTCGCGATCCCGACGAGGGTAATCCCGTTCCAACCTGTCGGCGTATCAGACATCGCTCGCCGGGTGCGCATGGCGCCAAAAGAGCTGGAGCGGAAGCTTGCGCTACTGGCTGATCGGGGTCTCCTGTTCTCGAAAAGAATGGCTGACGGCGAAATGGGCTATGCCTTGCAGCAGTTCGGGTACGGGTTTCCCCAAACCTTCCTGTGGAATGGCGCCGACACCCCTTTCTCCCGGAAAATGGCGCAGATGATCGTCAAGTACTCCAAAAAGGAGGAAATCAGAAAAGCTTACGGCGATACTCCTACCAAGGCCATGCGCTATGTCCCAGCAGCCCAAAGTCTGGACCCTGACTCAAACGCGGTCTTTCCTTTTGAAATGATGGAAGAGCTGATCAAGAAGGTTAACGTCATAGCAGTTGCCCATTGTCCCTGCCGGGTCACGGCGGACTTGATCGGCAGGCGAAAATGCAGTCACGAGCTGGAGGTCTGTCTCAAGTATGATGACCTGGCCGAGTACCTGATCGACAAGAAGATAGGAAGAGAGATATCACGGCAGGAAGCCATTGAGATAACGAGACGCTGCGAGGAAAAAGGCCTCGTGCACCTGGTTGATAACGCCAGAGAGGGCATCAGGCACACCTGCAACTGTTGCGGCTGCTGCTGCTGGTCAGTGGGATCCATCAAGAGGAGAACGATTCCACGCGACGTACTGATGGCCACCTATTTCATCCGGGAAACAGATCAGGAGAAGTGCAGCGCCTGCGGCGTCTGCGTGGATATATGCCCGGTTAAGGCGGTCCGCCTGGAGAACGACGCCTGCGTGGTCGATACGGACTGGTGCATAGGTTGCGGCGTCTGCGCCCTGCCCTGCCCTGCCGGCGCTGTCAAGCTCATCCGGAAATCGGATGCAATTCCTCCCAAGGATTTCAACGAACTGCATGAGATGATTCTGAGGGAACGGATCGGCTGACTCGCTGATTGGCTGATTAACTGATTGGCTATGGGAATATTTTGGCCCGGAGGGCCTACCGGATCTTCAACACCTCTTTCAGCTTTTCCATATCCTCGTAGGCTTCCTTCACTCTCTCCTGGTTACGAAGGAGAAAGGACGGATGGTAGGTGGGCAGAAGCTTTACGCCGTTGTATTCGGTAAACTGGCCCCTTATTTTTGTGATGCGCGCATCAACGTTCATCAAGGTGTTATATGCGTGCCTGCCCAGTGCACAGATCACTTTTGGACGAATAAGCTGAAGCTGCGCAAACAAATAACCCTTGCACATTTCTACCTCAGCCGGATCCGGCTCTCTGTTTTTGGGAGGTCGACACTTGAGCACGTTGCAAATGAACACATCTTTTCTTGAAAGCCCCACCCGTTCTATCATCTGGTCCAGGAACTTCCCTGCCCGGCCGACAAACGGCTTCCCCTGTGCGTCTTCGTCTTCCCCGGGAGCCTCTCCCACAAAGACGAGGTCGGCCCGCTCATTGCCTTCACCAAAGACCACGGTTGTCCTGGTCTGGGCAAGGGGGCACCTCTTGCATGCCCT
The DNA here is from genome assembly GCA_017881765.1 of Syntrophobacterales bacterium. Taxonomy (GTDB): domain Bacteria; phylum Desulfobacterota; class Syntrophorhabdia; order Syntrophorhabdales; family WCHB1-27; genus JADGQN01. The sequence goes on from JADGQN010000252.1 coordinate 4,664, forward strand.
CACTTCCTTCCGCAGCGCGGAAAAGGTAAGCTCGTTCTTTCTTTCGAAGAAATAGCTCTCGATGCCCATGCCTTTCAGGGCTTCCAAAAATTGACGTGCTTTATTGGCATCCATCAGATCAAACTCCAAATCTCAATATCGAAATCCTAAATAAATCTCAATGTTCGAAACTCTCAAACAAAAATACTCGGTGGCGCAACAGACAATGGGTGCAGCCCCAGCCGTCTCTGCCGGCCCCGGGACCCTGCTTATTTACGCAAACCTGTCCGGTATCTTTTTGAGCTTCATTTCAGTTTCAAAAACATGCGCAGCCTGCAGCATGAGCGGCTCCTCCAGCGGCCTCCCGATGATCTGAAGGCCGATCGGCAGTCCAAGCCGATCGAATCCGCACGGCACCGACATGCCCGGGAGCCCGGCCAGGTTCACCGGTATCGTAAATATGTCCGAGAGGTACATCGTCAGCGGATCTTCCACCTTTTCACCGATGCGGAAGGCCGTTGTAGGCGAGACAGGGGTCAGCACAAGATCGCACTGTTCAAAAGCCTTGTCAAAATCGGCCTTGAGCAAAGTCCGCACCTGACCCGCTTTCCTATAGTACGCGTCGTAATACCCGGAAGAGAGCACGTAGGTGCCGAGAATGATCCGCCGCTTTACCTCCTTGCCAAAACCCGCGGAGCGCGTCTTCTTGTACATCTCGATAATATCTTTCCCCGGCGCCCTGAATCCGTATTTTACGCCGTCGTAACGCGCCAAATTGGAAGATGCTTCCGCGGTGCATATTACATAATACGTCGCCACAGCATACTCCGTGTGCGGCAATGTTATCGGGACCGCGGTAGCGCCATTTCGTTCAAACATCTTGATCGCATCCTCGACGGCCTGTCTGACGTCCTGGTCCATCCCTTCGATGAAGTATTCCCGCGGGATGCCTATCCGCACCCCTCGTATGTCACGACCGATATACGATAGGTAATCGGGCACGGGTTGAGGGATAGAAGTGCTGTCCATGCTGTCGTGACCCGCGATCACCTGAAGCAAAGCCGCCGCATCCTTTACACTTCGTGTGATGGGACCGATCTGGTCGAGGCTGGATGCGAAAGCAACGAGTCCATACCGCGAGACCCTTCCGTAGGTTGGCTTTAACCCCACTGTGCCGCAGAGGCTCGCAGGCTGACGGATAGAGCCGCCGGTGTCGGTGCCAAGGGCCGCCACGCAGAGACCGGCCGCAACAGCCGCTGCCGAGCCCCCACTGGAGCCACCGGGAATACGTGCCAGGTCCCACGGATTCTTTGTAACCTGGAACGAAGAATTCTCGGTAGACGACCCCATGGCAAACTCATCCATGTTGAGTCTTCCGAGGTGGGAAAAACCGCTTTGTTTCATTCTTTGAATCACCGTCGCATCGTACGGGGCTATGAATCCTCGCAAAATCTGAGATGCGCAGGTCGTCTCCATATCACGGGTGCACAGGATGTCTTTGATACCAAGGGGAATACCCGTGAGAAGATCGCCCTCCCCTCTTGCGAGTTTCTTATCGGCCTCTTCCGCCATGTTGATGGCGAGGTCTTCCGTGACCCTGAGGTACGACTGGATCGCATCATCATGTTTCTTTATCCGCTCAAGATAGAACCGCGTCAGTTCAACAGACGTGATCTCTTTCCTTGCGAGCAGGCTCCGCAGTTCAACGATATCCTTGGCGAGAAGTCCTTCCATGGTTACCTCGTTATTCCACTTCTATAATAGGAGGGACCTTAAAGAACGAGCCCTTCCTTTCCGGTGCGTTTCCCACCGACGCTTCTACCGGGAATGATTCCGTGACCTGGTCTTCCCTGAAGACATTCACGTTCGGGATTGCGTGGGTCGTCGGTTCAACGCCTGATGTGTCGAGCGAGTTGAGCTTATCCATGTATTCGAGTATAGCGTCAAGCTGGGCTGTGTAACGCTCGATCTCATCCGGATCAAGCTCAAGCCTGCCCAGATGAGCAACGTGTTCGATCACATCTCTCGTCACCTTCATAATTCCTCCCATATACCAATTCGAATTCTGGTGGACGACCCAGCCTTCGGCCGGGTACCCCGGGCGGCAGCGAGGAGCCCCACCCGCGCGCGGGTACCCGGGCGTACCGAGGGGTACGTCGAGGAGAGCGATAGCGAAGCATCCTGTAAGGACGCAGCACACCCGCCGGTGGCGGGTACCCGGAAGGTATACGCCTGAAGGCGAATTGGTATCACTCGTACACCGCTGCCGCGCGGATCAGGTCGCCCCTCGTCACGATCCCGACCAGCTTCCCATCCTCGACCACCGGTATTCTATTGACTTTTTTTTCTACCATCAGTTTTGCAGCGTGTATTGCCGAGTCTGTCGGTGATATTATGGCAACTTCACACGTC
>JADGQN010000035.1 GCA_017881765.1 Syntrophobacterales bacterium
AAACTGCTATGATATGTGTGCGGGGTGCGGACTTTTCTGCCCTCCGAAACGCCAGCAACTGACCCTGGAAAAGGGCGCGGCGAGGGTCCCGGAGCAGGCCGCAGAATTGCAACAGAAGCCGACGGAGGTATCTCCGCAGGAGGCGCATCTCACGTACACACTTCGGTATGGAAAATACGGCGATGGCAGGTATATAGGGCACCTTGACACGGTCACCATACTCCTCAGGGCGTTGCGGGCATCAAACATGCGCCTTCGGCTGCACGGGAAATATCACCCGAAGCCCCGCATCTCTCTCTCCCCTGCCCCGCCTCTCGGCGTAGAGAGCATGTGCGAACTCGCCGAGATTGAAGTCCGTGACAGTTTGAATGCCGGCGCCGATCCGGCGGAGATCATCAATACTATAAACAGCCATCTGCCTCGCGGCCTTAAGGTCCTTGAGATTGCGGAGGGCGGGCTGAAAGCACACACGAATGGTCACCTGTATGTTTTGCTTTCAACAACAGGGCATGCCACGGAGGGCCTTCCCTGGAGAAGCGAGGGAAAGAAGCAATTTACCTTGTGGCAGGGGCAGGACGTCAAGCGTCTATGGCAATCCGCCCTGTTTGAGAGGATCATAAAAGTGGAGGAGAAAAGGATCCATGGCAGCAGAACTGATCATTAACATAACGTTTAACGAGACGCGGATCGCCCTCCTTGAAAACGGGCTTCTGGTCGAATTCTTCATCGAGAAAAAAAACGACAAGAGTATCGTAGGGAACATTTATAAAGGCAAGGTAGCGCGAGTGGTTCCCGGGATGGATGCCGCGTTTGTCGACATTGGACTCGACAAGTCCGCTTTTCTGTATGTCGCCGATGTCATCATAGACACGGGGATGTACGAGGAGTTCGAGGAAGCCGGTACGCCCGTTGAGGCTAACGAGCGTATCGAGGGTGTGCTCGAAGAGGGGCAGGAGGTCATTGTTCAAGTATCAAGAGAAGCCATAGGACAGAAAGGCACCCGGGTCACTTCAAAGATCACCCTGCCCGGAAAACTCCTGGTATTCATGCCGGGCAGCCGGCACATCGGCGTGTCGAGACGTATAGAAGGCGAGGAAGAGCGCAAGAGGCTCGCTGCCATTTTGAAAGATGTTGCCCCGAAAGGCTTCGGCTTGATCGCGAGGACTGCCTGTGAAGGGAAAAGGGCGGAAGAGCTGGCGGCGGACCTCGGTTTCCTCCAGCGCATGTGGGAAAGCGTCCAGGAAAAGGCCAAACGTGTGCGTGCACCCCAGAACCTCTATCAGGACTTCGGGATGATATTCCGAGCCATACGGGATCTGCATTCTCACAGCTTGAAGAAGATCATCGTCGATGACGTCTTCGTCTTCAAGAAGATTGAAGAATTTCTGAAGGACTACCTGCCGGAAGAGGAGTGTGATGTCGTCTATTTTGAAGAGCGGGAGGACATATTTGATTACTATCGGATCGAGATAGAAATTGCCAAATTCGCCCACAAGAAGATCTGGCTCAAATCGGGTGGCTACATCGTATTCGATTACACCGAAGCATTGACCGTGATCGATGTAAACACGGGTAAATACCTGGGCAGGAAGGGCCTGGAGGACACCATACTCAAAACCAATCTGGAAGCCGTGAAAGAGATAGCTTACCAGGTACGCTTACGCAATATCGGAGGGATCATCATCATTGATTTCATCGACATGGAGAGAAGGGAGTCGCGAGAGAGCGTTGTCCAGCTACTTGTTGATGCGCTAAAAAAGGACAGGATCAAGACGTTTGTCTATCCTATAAGTGAGCTGGGACTCGTGCAGCTCACCCGCAAAAGGACCAGAGAGAACATCGTTACCATGCTCAGCGAGTCGTGCCCGACGTGTGACGGCTCCGGATATGTTAAATCGAGATACACCGTCTGCTATGAGGTGTTGCGGGCCCTGAGAGCGGCCTGCAGGAAAGAAGAGGGAAGGCAGTTCAACATACACCTCGCGCCTGAGGTGGCCCAGCTGCTCTACGAAGAAGAAAAGACATCGCTTGAATACCTTGAAAACACCTTCGGAACGAAGTTCAACCTCATTGCGGATCCGGAACTCGGCATAGAAAGCTTTCAGGTGGAGGGCGTCTATTGAATGGGCCTCGTCCTCGTTAGCCTCTACGTCGCCTGCGAGATCATAGCAAATGTCACAGCCGGACGTCCCGTGCAGCTTGGCAGCCTCGTTGTGCCATCAGCAGTCTTCATCTATACCCTCACCTTCACACTTGTCGATTTGATCCACGAGGTGTACGGCAAGGATGGAACACGCATGGTGGTATATGGTGCTTTCTTGGCCAATATTCTGCTTGCCGCATACTCGTACCTGGTTGTCCATCTTCCGGCTCCTGGCTTTTTTTTGGAAGCAAACGCCTACGCGACTGTCTTCGGCTCGACACCGAGAATCGTGTTCGCCAGCCTGACGGCATATCTCATAAGCTCTCTCGTGGATGTTGAGGTCTATCACGTGTGGCGGAAACGCGTGGAGCGATGGAAATGGTCACGCGTGCTTGTGAGCAACGCGGTCTCGACTCTTGTAGACAGTGTCGTCTTTATCTTCCTGGCCTTTTACGGCATTTTACCCGTTGTCCCGCTGATCAAGGGACAGTATCTGATCAAAATGGCCATTACAATAGTCAGCCTTCCCCTCATCTATATCCCCTCGCTGCGGAGCAGGGTGGTGAAGGCGGCAGCACGCTGACTAAAGGTTAAGGTTGAGCGAAGAACAGGTTGAGGTAAAGGTTAAGAGAAGGATAGGCTAAACGCCGCTTTTCGTATAGCCTTAAAGGGTGTGCAACTTGGCATCATACCAGGTTGCATTCAAAAATAGAGCGAGGCGACCAGTCGGATAGCGATAGCGAAGCATCCTGTAAGGACGGAGTACATTAGTACGTCGGAGTCGTGCCGAGGCAGGCAACGAAGAGAGGGGTACCCGTGTCCAAACACGGGTCTATGAATGAAGGCAACTTGGCATAATCATGATTGAAACTTACCTCTCCCCCGCGAAAGTCAACCTCTTCCTCAAAGTACTGGGGAAGAGACCGGATGGCTATCACGACCTCGTGAGTATAGTCGATATTATTTCCCTTAACGACGTGCTCCAGGTTGAAGAGGTCCCAGAAGATATCGTTATCGTCGAGGATGAGAGACACCTGTTGCCTTCAGGGCCCGCCAACACCATATACAGGGCTGCCATGCTTCTCAAAGAAACCTACCATGTCGAACGCGGTGTACGCATCTCCGTAAAAAAAGAGATACCCATAGGCGCCGGACTCGGGGGACCGAGCAGCAATGCGGCAACGGCGCTTAACGCACTTGTGAACCTGTGGAACCTGCCCATCAACTCTCTTGGCCTTACCGATCTCGGTTCAAAGATCGGGGCGGACGTACCGCTCTTTTTGTACGGCAAGTCATGTGTCATGAAGGGCGTCGGAGAGCGGATCACGCCGATCAAAATCCCATGCATCTGGTATGTTATAATCTATCCTGGTATAATATTGCATACAAAGGACGTATATGGAGGTCTAAAAATCCCATTGACATTGGCTCAAAATGATATTACATTGTCGGGGCAATTAGACACCGTTTTCGACGTTGCACGGATGCTCAAGAACGACCTGGAGAAGGTTGCTTTTTCCTTGCATCCTGAAATAGAGACGCTAAAAGAAAGGTTACAAGAAGCGGGGGCCATTGGTTCGCTGATGAGCGGGAGTGGCTCCTCGGTTTTTGGGGTCTTTGAAAACGAACCAGATGCACGGGTAGCAGCAGAAAAGGTAAGTGATTCAGGAAGTGTCTTCGTAGTCCATAGCTCACAGCCAGGAGGGAGACATGGAAATCACCGGCGTCAAGATCTATCCCGTGAGTGAGAAGAAAGTAAGGGCATATGCTTCCATCGTTTTCGATCAATGCTTTATCGTAAGGGATCTGAAGGTAATTGATGGCGACAGCAAGCTCTTCGTGGCCATGCCGAGTAAGAAGATGAAGGACGGCTCGTACCGGGACACCGCGCATCCTCTCAACGCCGATATGAGAGAGATGATAGAGTCGAGGGTCCTGGAGGCGTTCCGTAGCCAGCCGGGAGAGCTGGGACCGCTGGGACCGGTAATGTTATAGCGACCATTGGGGTGTCGTCAAGCGGTAAGACACGGGCCTTTGGAGCCCGCATTCGGAGGTTCGAATCCTCCCACCCCAGCATTTCTACCAGGGGGTAGTCTGTGGACAAACTGAAGATATTCAGCGGGAGCGCAAACAGGGAGATCGCCGAAAGAATCTGTCAGTTTCTTGGCATAGAACATGGCAAGGCAAAAGTAGGCAGGTTCAGTGACGGCGAGATCCAGGTTGAGATTGAGGAGTCCGTACGCGGCATGGATACCTTTCTCATCCAGTCAACGTGCCCTCCGGTGAACGAAAACCTTATGGAGTTGCTGATAATGCTCGATGCCCTGAAAAGGGCGTCGGCTGCGCGTATCACGGTCGTCATCCCATACTACGGGTATGCGAGACAGGACCGTAAGGTTACACCAAGGGCGCCTATTTCAGCGAAACTCGTCGCCGATCTGATGGAGGTTGCCGGTGCGTCCAGGGTTCTGGCTATGGACCTGCATGTTGGGCAGATCCAGGGCTTTTTCGACATACCTGTCGACCATCTCTTTGCGCTGCCGGTCCAGCTTGAATACTTCGGTAACATCGGCGGACGAGTTGTCGTCGTATCACCGGACGCGGGCGGAGTTGAACGTGCGAGAGAATTTGCCAAGAGGCTGAAGAATGCGTCAATCGCAATTATAGATAAGAGGAGAGAGCAGGCAAACGTCTCGAAAGTGATGCACATCGTTGGTGACGTGAAAGGAAAAGTAACCATCCTACTCGATGACATGATCGATACCGGCGGCACCATTGTCCAGGCCGCAGAGGCACTCGTCCGGGATGGTGCGTCCCTGGTATATGCATGTTGCACCCACGCGGTCTTGTCAGGCAACGCTATAGAAAAATTGAACGGCTCCAAGTTGCACAAGCTGGTGGTTACCAATACGATCCCGCTCCATGACAAGGTAGACAAACTGCAGCACCTCGAGGTGCTTGATGTGTCGCCCATTCTCGGTGAAGCCATCAAGAGAATTCACGATGACACATCGGTCAGTTCATTATTTGTGTGATAAAGAGGAGGTAATCCCATGGAAGAGATACGCTTGAAGGCAGAAGGCAGAGTGCAGGGCGGCAAGAACGTCGCACGGAGACTCAGGAAAGAGGGCATAATTCCGGCCATTCTTTACGGGAAAGATGTGGAGCCCCTTCCATTACGCATATCGGCAAAGGAATGGAAAGCCATACAGAGGCACGTCAAGAGCAACACGATTATCAAGATGGATCTCAAACGGAATGGCGACGCCGAAGAAAGACCGGTCATGCTCAAGGATCTGCAAAAGGCTGTGCTCAGCGACGCTGTGCTGCACATCGACTTCTTGCAGGTATCTATGGAACGTGCAGTCCAGGTTGAGGTGCCGATACACTTGGTGGGCGCACCTGTGGGTGTTGCGAAGGGAGGCGTCATCGAGCAACATCTCAGAACCATTATGGTTGAGAGCCTGCCCGGACAGATCCCGGAGAAGATCGATGTCGACATATCCGCGCTCGATATCGGCGACTCGGTCCACGTGAACGAGATCAGCCTGCCCGGCATAAAACTGCTCGCACCGCCTGATGTCGCCGTGGTCGGCGTAACACCGCCTCAGGCTGAGGAGAAGGCCGCAGAGGTAGCGGCGCCAGTGACGGAAGAGGGAGCCGCCGCTCCTGCAGAGGAGAAGGAGGAGGAGAAGAAGGAGAAGGAGAAAGCGTAATTGTTCCTGCTTTGTGGCCTGGGAAACAAGGGCGCCGGATACAAATATACACGACACAACATGGGCTACCTTGTGATAGACCGGTATGCCGAGCGTTTCGGGATTTCTGTAAACAAGAAGGCCACGAAATGCATCCTAGGTGAAACAAGTAATCTCATCCTGGCCAAGCCGGACACGTATATGAACCTGTCCGGCGGGCCGGTGTCGTCCCTCGTTAGAAAGCACAAAATTCCTCTCGACAACCTAGTACTCATCCACGATGACCTGGACATGGATTTTGGCAGGATCAAAATTCGATGGAATGGCAGTGCTGGGGGCCACAAAGGAGTGAGGTCGGTCATTGAGCTTCTCGGATCCCCCCTTTTCCACAGGATGAAAATAGGCATAGGGAGGGACCCTGTGCTCTCTCCCGAGGAGTACGTACTCATCCGCTTCAGAAAAGACGACCTGGAGCCGCTGTCTGAAATACTCGACACAGCCGTCGATGCGCTTCACACGCTGGTGACTGACGGCCCGGCAAAGGCCATGAGTCTATACAACAGATAGGGTCAAGGGTCACGGGGCATGGGTCAAGGGTCAGGACTAGACGCAACGGCTGAGGACGAAACAGCATTTTGGTTTCTTTCGTGACCCGTGACCCTTGACCCGTGACCCTGGGAATTGAGCGATGGGTTTTTCCTGCGGCATAATCGGACTTCCAAACTCGGGCAAGTCGACCATCTTTAATGCCCTTACCGCTCTCTGCGTCGCGGCCCAGCCGTATCCCTTCTGCACTATAGAGCCGAATGTGGGCATCGTGCCCGTGCCCGATGGGCGCCTCGCCAACCTTGCCCGCCTGGTCAAACCGGAGAAGATTACTCCGACGTCGATTGAATTCGTTGATATTGCCGGTCTCATCAAAGACGCGCATAAAGGCGAGGGACTCGGCAACAAATTCCTCGGTCATATCAGGGCAGTCGACGCCATAGCCCACGTCGTGCGCTGCTTCAAGGCTGAGAACATACCCCACGTATACGCCGGCATCGACCCGGGTCGGGACGCTGACGTCGTTGAAACCGAGATCGTTATCTCCGACCTGGAGATCGTGGAGGAACGACTCGGCAAGCTGGAGCGGCTGGCCAAAGTGTCTAAAGAGAAACACGGCGAAGAACAGCACGTCTTGCTCAAGATTAAGGAAACGCTCTCTCGTGGAGAATTCTGCGGCACCGACACCTTTACCCACGAAGAACAGGAACTCGTGCGCTCCTTCGGCCTCATCACAACCAAACCCCTTTTCTACGTGGCCAACATCGACGAAAAAGACCTGGCCGGCTCGGAGCCGGCATGTTTCCAAGGGCTGGTAGATTTCCGCGGGCTTGGCCTTGGAAATCTACCTAGCGAGCACGGCGAGCGAGAGGGGGAGGCCGGGTACCCGCTTGCGGGTGGGGCTTTGCCGCGGGAGGGGGCGACGCGAGCCCCAGTAATTGGACGGAGAGGAAGAGCCGTGGTGCCCATTTGTGGCAGGCTCGAGGAAGAGCTTGCGTCGCTACCGCCCGAAGATATAGGGCCTTTCATGGAGCTCTACGATATGAAGGAACGCGCCATAGAGAGCGTTGTTACCGCCGGCTATGCGATCCTCGACCTTATCACGTTTTACACGCTCGTTGGCACGGAGCTGAGGGCGTGGACGATCCCGAAACAGACAACTGCCTACGCTGCGGCCTGGAAAATACACTCGGACATGCAGAGAGGTTTCATCAAAGCCGAAGTGATCCCATACGAGACTTTCGTCCAATGCGGCTCCGAGCATGCCGCCCGGGAAAAAGGACTGGTGAGCATTGAAGGCAAGGAGTATATCGTCAAGGATGGGGATGTACTCCATATACGGTTCAATATATAAGGCAGGGTCCGAGGGGCTAAGGTGTCAAGGGTTCGAGGGTCAAAAAGAAAGGAACGCAAAGGGCCGGAGCGCTAGTCTTTACTTGAACCCTTGGTAGCGGAGCATCCTGTAAGGAACCCTAGAAACCTTGAACCCTGCTGTTGGGATTACGGCAGGGTGATTTGCTCGAATTCAGCCTTGTTCAGATAGCCGTCATGGTTCTTGTCGTACTGACGGAACTGCTCCATCGTCAGGTTGGGGATGACCACGGAGATCTCTATCGGGCTTATCTTGCCGTCCTTATTGTTGTCTACATCCGCGAAGCCTTTCCCGTCCGTCTTCATCCTGCGCGCGAAAGGTGAGGGCTTCTTGGGCTTCTGGACACGGGGCGGTCCCGGGACATTTTTTTCCGGGGCGGTTCTTTCCGCGATTCTGGGCAGCTTCGTGATGTGGATCCCATCTGCCGTATAGCCCGCCCCTACCCTATCCCCCTTCTTTATGGCGGCAATGCTGCCATAACCTTGTAACACCGCGTTGGAGATATCAAAGCTTATCGTGTTCCCCCCGCTTCTGAGCGTCATGCTCTGTGAAGCCGTATCCACCTTGAGCACTTCCCCGACGAAGGCAACGCGGCCCCGGGCATTTTGAGACCGCTGCGCGGATGTTCCTGTTTTCCCCTGCACAGCCGGGGCAAGGATGCAGGTGGCGCCCACTAGGATTGTCACGACCAACGTTCGGTACTTAGTCATACGTCGCGCCTTCACTCCCTTGAGCTGACATCGCACTGTTTTATACATATCGACGCGGTATGTCAAGTTAAGGCGACCACTGCGTTCGAGGACCGCCCCGCTTGCGGTGGGGCTCAAGGACCGGGAGCTGTGCTCCCTTGAGGACCGTCGCCTCTGGCGACTTGAGGCAGTTGCCTTAAGACCGAAGGCCGGTCCTTAAGCGTAGCGGTCGGCTTTCATGGCAAACAATGGCGCATGGTTGGATGTGAAAAACGGCGGATGATTTCTGAGAATCTCTTGCACAGCCGGGTGGCGCCTGAACTCGTTCTCCAGGAACTGACGCACTCTTCGCCGCCCCCATCCGGCCGGATGCACAAAATCCGTATAGAGGGAAAGGTCCCCATCAAAGAATGGCGTAGTCGGCAAGAGATGGGCATCGGCACTCGCAATAGGAAGGTTGAAGAGGGCAAGGTTAAGAAAGTCGATCTGCTCGGCCTCCCGCACCACGAACTCCAGCGTTGCGTGCGCCGAGGCCTCTGTTTCCTGTGGCGTACCAAAAAGAAGATAAACGTACGTGCTGATTCCGGCCTTCTTCAACGCGGCCAGAGAGAGGCGGCTCGTCTCCACGTCGTGCCCTTTCTGCATCGCGTCGAGCAGGTCCTGATCAGCTGATTCAAGGCCAAGCTTTAGCATCACGCACCCTGATGCCCTCAGATTTCTGCAAAATTCGGGGTCGGTGAGGTGTCGGGTAATGCGGGCAAAACCATACCACGGCGTGGCCCGGCACTCGTCCGCGATCGGGCCATCACGGACCAAACCCTCCAGGCAGGCCATCCGCTCCATTAAAGCCGGGCTGATGGCGTTGTCCACCAGATGAATGAGCGCCGGTCTCATTTCGCCGGCCAGACTCCGAAGTTGCTTCACAACAAGGTCAGGTGCAACCGGGCAATACTGATTACCTTCAACTCGTTCCGGGCAAAAGGAACAGCGGCCCCAGTAGCACCCAGAGGAGGTCGCGTAAGGCAAAATAAGCCCGGGCGACAGGTATTCCCTTAGCGGCAAACCGGAAAATTGTGGCAGCGCGCTGCCGCATGAGATCAAACTTTTCCCCAGGATGCGGAGCAGTGGATACTCACCGGGCCCGCTTACTATCTCGTCTACGAGGCCCGAAAATCGATTTTTCCACTCAGGCCTCTGCAGCCATGAAGTAACTAGACCTCCCCCAAGAACCAGCCTGACTGAAGGAAACTCTCGCCGCAAAAATCCCAGCATCGAAAAAGTTGGAAGGGCCTGGCTGAGGTAGTTGAGGGAGAAGCCGATGACCCCATCCGCAGTTTCCCCTGCGACGGCACGCAGTCTGCCGGAGAAACAGGAGTAGAAAGGGTCTGCGTCGGGATGTTCAGCGGACCACAGGAGATCCACGCTTCGCAAAGGCGAGAGGACTTCGTGTTGATAGTCTGACAGACTCAGCCGGAATGGGGCCTCCTGTCCGTGAGCAGTCAAGATCCGGTTCAGGTCCATCACCGCCCGTTTGTACCGGTCAGGGTTCTGAAAAAGGCGCCAGTCCCGCAACGCGTTCAGATTCCGTGAAACGTTGCGCACCGCCCGCTTCGTCCAGGTATCGGACTTGGCAACCCGGGTTTCCAGGATGTGCAGGGTCGCTTCCAAATTCAGGTCAAGAAGAAGGCAATCAACACCGTTTGCACCCAGGAAGCCCGCTAATTTTGTGATACCCGCCGGGGGCTCGCACGCCTTCGCGACAGGAGGATGAATCAGAATCATGGTGCCCATTCTAAAATAACTGGGAGAGGTAGTCAATAAGCCCAAGAACCTGTTACGGGTTACGGGTTCCGAGTTTTACAGAACCCTGTTCTCTGTTCTTAGCCCGTAACGCGAAACTCGCAACTCGGAACAAGTCTTTATGCCCCCCTAATCAAACGAGTCTTTCACCAGGCCACCTGCCCTATCAAGTTTCTGCGATTTAGGACGAAGACTAGATATGGGGGCGCAGGGAGGAACGTCACCGGTAGAAAGTTATCCTGACACGGCCGAGCTATCCGCGACGCTCAAGGACAGGGTTCTGGAGCGCATTCGTAAAGGGGATGACTTTCCCGCCACATCCGCCACCATCAATCTGATCACCCGGCTCACCACCGCAAATGAAACATCGGTCAGCGAACTCGCCAATATCATCCTCACCGACCTCGGTCTGACGACTAAGATCCTGAAGCTTCTAAACAGTGTCTTTTACATGCGGTTCGGTGAGGTCAGAACCATTTCCCGCGCGATCATCCTCCTGGGCCTGGAAAACTTGAGAAACATAGCCCTTTCTCTGACCCTCTTCGACAAATTGCAGAAAAAGAATTCACGCCTTCTCATCAATTTGATGGCAAAGGCTGTCTACGCCGGTATTCTGGGGCGAAAAGTAGCTGACAAGGTTGGCTATCCGAACACAGAGGAAGGCTTCATCTGTTCTCTTTTTCGTAATCTCGGCGAGATACTGATTGCCTATTACAGCCCTGAAGACATCAATGAGACAGAAGGAAAGTCCTCCGAGAACAATCGCGAAGACAGGCGTACAAATGAAAGAGCGGTTTTGGGAGCAACCTACCAGGAAATAGGCATAATCATAGCCGGAGAATGGTCTCTTCCTGATATGATTGTCCACTGCATGAAGAGGGTTTACAACGAGGAAATCCTGGCGAATCCCAGTCAGCTCGACAAGCTTCACTATATTTCCGCCATCTCCAGTCAGATTGCGGATATCATGGAAACGACCCGTGACGGCAAAAAACTTCACATCAAGAACCTTATCGAGTCATTCGGAAAACAGTTCGAGAAATTGAATGGCGCCATCGAGACTATCATTCCGGATGCCAATAAGGACGCGATAAAATACTGTGACGCGTACGGCCTCGACTTTCAGAAATCCACGCTCGGCGTATCACTCACGGGCCATTCACCCAAACCGTCAGCCCTGGAACGGGAGAGCGTGTCACTTGCATACGATCTCGACGCTCAAGCCGCACGCAGAGACGGCTCGGCTGAAGGCAGCAACGCCCTGAACCCCGAAACAGTGTTTGCGGACGGCATGAAGGACATTACAAACGCTATCCTGGACAACTACTCCCTCAATGACATTTTCAGGATCGTCATCGAGACTATGTTCAGGGGCATGAAATTCTCGGGCATCGAAAAAACCCTCCTCTTCATCAAGGACACAAAGCAGCCTGTTATGAATCTCAGGCTCAGCCTTGGTGATTCAATGGAGAGCCTGAGCTCATGGTTCACCATACCAACGGACAATAGTGGGGATATCTTTAACGTCGCCATCGAAAGACAACGAGCACTTTTCATCGGTGACACCAGCAAGGAAGACGTACAGCCCCTTATTCCCCAGTGGTTTCGCGAAAGAATGCATCACCCTCTTCTATTGATCCTTCTGCCTATTATGGTGAAGGGCAGACCCATAGGGCTTGTCTATCTTGAAGGGGATCCGCAGTATGCGGACAGCATCTCATCCACGCACCTTAACTATTTGCGGGCGCTGCACAATCAGATAATGCTCGCGATCAAGCAAAACCACTAAAATTTCAGACGGCACTTGACAGAAGAGAAAAGTCTTCTTACATTCCTTTCAAGAGACAAACATGAGGTTTGCGCCGCCACTCTTCCCCACAAGACGCGGTGCCCGGGCAGGCCGGAAATAGCCCATAACCCCGACCCCCCAGCTTGACTGGCCTGCCCAACCTTTTTTAAACCCGAAGCGAATCGCTAGAGACAGAATCTCACACCCGCCAGAGCACAAAAATGGCTTGACAAATATGGCGTCAGGAAGGAGAATGGCTCAGGCTAAGGACAGCGTACCTAAACTGGAAAGGAGGAATGCATGGCTTCAATTGGAAGAGCATTAATCGGTTGTGTGATGGTTCTACTGGCGGCTTTATTGTTATTTCCCGACGGGGCTGAGGCTGCCGGGAAAACAGTCTATGTTGGCGGCACCATGTCGCTAACCGGCCCGTATGCAGAGGATTCAGCGGCCACTCTGGCCGGCTACGAGGACTATGTTAAATATGTAAACGAGACAAAGCGCCTGGCGCCGTGGCGGAACGAGAAATGGCCCGCTGATGTAAACATAGAGTTGCTCTGGCGTGACGACGAGCTGAAGCCCGCAAAGGCACTGAGCATCTATGAGGAGCTTAAGGCGAAGGGCATTCTGGTCTACAGGATATCCGGATCGCCAGTAGCCCTGGCGCTAAAGGACCGGCTGGCCCAGGACGGCTTCGGCGCTCCCAGCATGGCCACCGGATCGTTCCTTATGACGCCTCCGGGAACCATCCTGACGTATTACCCCATTTATACCGACTGTATGGCAGCCGTTGCCGATTGGTTCAAGGCGAATTGGAAGGAACCCAGGAAACCACGGGTAGCCTATCTCACTGCCGATAATGCGATGGGTAAGTCGATCGAGGAGCCCGAGATGGAGGCGTATCTCAAGAAGACGGGGTACGAGTTTGCGGGCACGCAGTACGTTCCGCTCGTCCCTGTCTCTCCGCCAACAACGCAGCTCATGTGGCTCAAGCAAAACAAGGTCGATCTTGCCATTGGTGTTATGATTAATCCCGGTGCGCAGTCGACCGCAAAAGAGATGGTCAGGCTGGACATGGGACCCCGTCTGGGCTACAAAATAATCTTTGCGACTGCTCACCCGACGCACATAGCTCAGTTTGCCGAAGCTATGGGTGAGCTGGGTGACGGCTTTGTCAACGCGGGCGGTCCCCCGCCGTGGGATGCCGCGGACCCCGGGGTAAAGTTCGCCACGGAGTTACAGAAGAAGTATCGCCCCGGCAAATGGGTAAGCGCCACCCAGTATATGGGAGGCACGATTGAAGTTATGACTCAGGTTGAAGCGCTAAGACTTGCGATGCTGCAAACGCCCCTTGAGAAGCTCAGGCCGATTGACGTGCTGAATAATGGCTTCTTCAAGATCAAGAGCCTCAGCACAGGCGGCATAAGCGCTACACCGCTGACCTACGCCCCCGGGAAAATAGAGGGCGTTGACTCGGTACGCGTTGACCAGCAGCAGAAAGATAAGGTAGTAAAGCTGGGCTTTTGGCCTTCCCGCCACCTGTACAAGCACTAACGACGCAAGGTTAAGGTTTAGATAGAAAGAGCCAATTCTGGAGGAGATGCCATGCAAGCCAGTTTCTATTTTCCGGGAAGAGTGAACAGTTTCTTTTCTCCCACCAAGATCATGCTGGGCGCCGGTGCCGCAAAGACGATCGGAGCTCAAGCAAAGGCCATCGGGTGCAAACGGGCGCTTCTGGTCACCGATCAGGGCGTTGTCAGTACCGGCATGGCCGAACCGATTAAAGAATCTCTGGTCTCCGAGCATATCGATGTCCTCGTCTTTGACAGGGTGGAACTTGAGACTCCGGCGCGGGTTATCGAGGAGGGCGCCGCGTACGCACGCGATAACAATTGTGATCTCCTCATCGCCCTGGGAGGAGGGACCACGATCGACACCACCAAGGGCATATCCCTGATGGCAACGAACAAGGGTAGCGTGCTCGATTTTGCGGGCGTTGATCGCGTGCCCGTGAAGGGCCTTCCCAAAATATTGATCCCGACCACGGCAGGGAGCGGAAGCGAAGCGACGAGGGCCTTCGGGGTGACCGATGAGGCGGAAAGAATGAAGAAGGCAGTCTCCACACCATACTGCCTGGCTGACGTCGCGATTCTGGACCCGCTCCTCACACTTTCCCTGCCCCCCATGCTCACCGCGGAAACCGGTCTGGATGCCCTCGGTCATGCAGTGGAGGCGTATGTTTCCGAGCTTGCCACGCCTTTTTCAGATATGCTCGCTCTGGAGGCGATCAGACTTGTGGGCAAGAGCCTTCTCGCGGCCTACGCGAAGGGCGAGAATATCGAGGCCCGGTTCGACATGCTTCTCGCAGCAACGCTCGCAGGTCTTGCCTTCGGGAGCGGCGGTTTGGGTGCGGTCCATGCGTTCTCCTTCGTCCTTGAAACGGAACACGGCCTGGGGCATGCCAGGGCCGTGAGCGTTATCCTTCCGCATATTATGCAGTACAACAAGATCGGCGCCCTTCGTAAATACAGCATGATGGCGATGGCACTGGGGGAGCAGGTTGACGGGTTGTCAGATTCTCAGGCCGCGGAAATGGCCATCGTCGCAGTCGGTCGCCTGCTGGATGAGGCAGCCATATCAAGTCGTCTCAGTGACTACGGCATATCCCAGGAGCACTTGCCCGGACTTGTGGCCGGCACCATGAGACAGACTAGGTTATTCGTCCCGAATCCGCGAAATCTGACGGAAGAGGATGTAAGAAATATCTTCATGCAGGCGCTTTAGGACCATTCCGTGCGAGAACCGGAAAGAGCACCCATTACCTTTCTCCACGACGCCCTTTGCACGCGGAGGGATTTTCTCAAGTATGCCGGAGCAGCCGGCGGCACCGTGGTCGTGGGGAGTTACCCTTTGCCGATTAAAGGAGGGAACATGAGCCGCGTCGCGCTCGTAAACACAACCGACAGAAATGAAGGGGTGAAGGGCTCCCTGAAAGCCCTCGGTATCAACCCGGTGAAAGGGAAGGATGTTCTCATCAAGCCTAATTTTAACACGGCTGATACACCTCCCGGCTCCACGCACAACGATACCCTGGCAGCCCTCGTGGGTGAGTTCTGGGCCATGGGCGCAAAGTCCATAAGCCTTGGCGAAAGAAGCTATCCCCTGACGCGGGAGGTGATGGAGGCTAAGGGCATCCTGCCGCTCATGCAAAAGCTGCAGGTCAAGGTGCTCGATTTCGATTCGCTTCCGGACAAGGACTGGGTGTTGGTCAAACCCAAGCGGAGCCATTGGCGGAATGGCTTTCGCGTCGCGCGTCCCATCCTCGAAGCCGAATGTCTCGTCTCAACGTGCTGTCTCAAAACCCACCAGTACGGCGGGGTTTTCACCATGTCCCTCAAACTCCACGTAGGCGTGGTTCCCACCACACGCCACGGCTATTCGTATATGCAGGAACTGCACGGCTCATTGGATCAGAGAAAGCTGATCGCCGAGATCAACGAGCCCTTCAAGCCCGCTCTCATCGTCATGGACGGAATCGACGTGTTTGTTGACGGCGGTCCTGCGACGGGGAAAAGGGGTAAAGGAGATCTTTTTCTTGCCTCGACTGATCGCGTCGCCATAGACGCGGTGGGGGTAGCCGTCCTCAAATTTCTCGGGAGCAACGCGGCCATCATGAGGCCGCTGATTTTCGAGCAGGAACAGATTGCGCGCGCCGCTGAGCTTGGCCTAGGCGTACCGTCCGCGGACGCCATTGAGCTCGTACCGGCGGATGACAACAGTTTCAGCCTCCGGAACCGCGTCACAGAAATCCTCAAGAAAGGCTGATCGGACCGTGCACTATTTTCCCATAGCATTGCCCTTTCTGCTCCTCTTCGCTCTTCTTTTCGTCTTTTTGATTTTCTTTATCGAGATCGGCATTCTACGTTACGCGTACGAAAGCATAGGGGTGGGGCGAAGGCACATGTTCGCCTTACTCGTCCTCTCTTTTCTGGGAAGCTATGTGAATATTCCGGTGTTCCAGCTGCCCGCGCACAAGGTGGCATCGGGCGAGATGGTCACCTTTTTCGGCATGCTGTACGTCGTTCCGTTCGTGAGGGATTGGCAGGGGACGATCATCGCGGTCAACGTGGGAGGAGCTGTCATTCCCACCTTTCTTTCCGTCTATCTCATGGTGAAGAATCGCCTTTTCAGACAGGGCCTCCTTGGAGTTGCTTTCGTTACGTTCTTCGTTTATCTGATGGCGTATCCTGTCCAGGGCGTGGGGATTGCCATTCCGGTATTCGTACCCCCTCTGATTGCCGCCGTAATTGCTCTCTTAATCTCGCGGCAGTTTGCTCCACCACTCGCTTACATAGCCGGCAGTTTGGGAACATTACTGGGGGCGGACGTCCTGAATCTCGGGAAAATCCAGGCTCTCGGCGCCCCTGTTGCATCGATCGGGGGAGCCGGTACTTTCGACGGCATTTTTATGACCGGGATCCTCTCCGTGCTTATGGCCAGCCTGATGACGCGCAAAAAGAGCCCTATTCGATGACTTTGACCGGGCCGCTCCCCTCAAAGGCAACCTGAAGCCCGTTGCGCTCGGAGAGCATGCGGGTAACGTTATCTCCTTGGTGCGAGCCGCGCCCGCCGCGCTCAGCGATTGCGTAGACCGTGAAGATGACTCCATTTCCTACGGTTACATTCTTCAGATCTTGCACGTTGAACTTTGCTCTACAGATCCGCCCTTTCCTGTTGATCTTGGCTGCCGGGGCTCCCTCGCAGACAACGGAGCGGAGTCTCCAACCCCTCATATTCTCGGGGAGCGTCATGGAAACCGTGAGGGCGCCTTTACTCTTCAGGTTCAGCCTGCCCGGTTCAATACGGACGCGGGCCGGGACGGTCTTTACGCACGTAAAGTTCGCCGCGTCGTCGACACTGCCTGTGCCGCCATATCTGGCAACTTCCGGATAAGGACAGATAGGTCTGGTCCTGGGCGTACCGGAACCGGCCGCACCGATGAGGGCGCCCGGCTCACGGCCAGTCTCTACCCAGTTGGCCAGCGGCGTTACCCAATCGACTTTATCGCAGCCGACTCCACCGGAGCAGTGACCCATGCCGGGAACGAGGTAGAACTTGAGAAGATCTTTTGCCGCATCACCCGTGGTATTGACTACTTCATGGTAATAACGGAGCGTCAGAAGGGGGTTGGGGCCGCAATCCGCCCAGCCGTGGTACAGGAGCATCTTGCCGCCACGGGCCTTGAACGGCCGCAAATCGGGATTTACTGCCTCAAGTATCTGTCCCCTTTCCGAAGACATCTGGGACGGGGTCGTATCGAAGCTGAACTCCTTGTAAAAATCGTAATCCGGGCGAGGCGGATCGAATACCAGATATTTGTAGGCGTCCCACACGAGGCCATTCCACTGGGTTTTGTTGACCGCTGTCGCATTTACCAACCATGGGCTCCAGCCTCCGGCCATCGCTTCGGCGCCCTTGGGAAGCCCTGGAATCAAAGGTTTGCCATTGGTGAACGCGCCCGCATAAATCTTCTTGATGGCTGTCAACTGGGCAGTCGTGAAGCACTCGGGGCTATCAGCGTCATTCGCGCATTTCAGGAGATCCTCATCGGGATCGAAGTTGCATTTGCGGGGATCGTCGATGAGACCGTCCACGAGCCCGTCCATACTATCGCACTTGTCGTATACGGCTTTTCCCAGCATCGCAAGCTTCTCCGGTGGTATGCGGCTTCCCGTGGCAAGTTGCGGTAGAAGGTATTCGGGACCAATCATCTGCACGGTCATGTATTTGTAAACAGGAGCGCCGGCAACTATTCCATCAAAATCGTCCGGATATCGTTGCGCTTCCATGAGACCCTGGCGCCCGCCCGTCGAGCAGCCCACAAAATAGGAATGGGCAGGTGCGCTCTTGTAGTATGCCAGCATGATCTTCTTGGATATCACGGCGGTCTCGTGCACCGCGCGGTAGCCGAAATCTATCAGCTTTTGCCGGGCGTTCGGATTACTGTTGTCCGGCGGGTTGTAGGCGAACTGGGAACCGCTGTTCCCGGGTTTGGTAGAATCGTGCCCCGTATTCGTAGATGCGGTTACATAGTTCAGTTTCAGGCCGTTTGCCATGGCCCCATCCTCAATATTACCGGCTTTACCACCATTTCCTACCATGTAGAACTTGCCGTTCCACGGTATGGGAAGCTTGACCGCAAAACCGGTCTCCGGCCAGATCGTTCCCCTCACATCGCAGTGAGCGGGCAGAGAAGGCGCGACATCAATCTTTGTCGCCGTGAGGTTCATCACGGGCTTGCCAAACTGTTCGTCTGTAAGAGACAGGCTCGCAATGGACGCACACTGATCAGGTGGAGCTGCGCAGAGCCCGGACCCGGGACCCAACAGCAGCCCAACGAGCAAGGCTGGAACGAGCATTAGTTCTTTACCCGGCCGCATCGTTTAAAAACTCCTTTCCTCTACTGGATTTTTTGCGTCAGACTGCTATTTGCGGACAGCCCCTTCCCGCCCTTTCTGAAGTCGCTCGATAGCGGCCCTTACGCTAACCTGCATCCTTTTGATCGATTGCGCCAGGACCAAGACCTCACCCTTTGCCTTGACATCGACGGTTGCCCTCAGGTCACCCATGCTGATCTTGTCAGCTACTTCGGACAGATGACGGATCGGGCGCACTATCGAAAGAGAATAGAGATAGATCACCGCGAGCAACACAACAAGCTCAACCGCCACAATGAACAGAAAAAACATGAACCTCTTGTTGTATTGCGCGGAATAGGTTTGATGGATCAGATTCATCTTCTCAACGACGGCCTTCGCCGGCTTCGAGAACTCATCGATATAGGTGGTTGCTGCAACGACGGCATTTGTGCCTTCGACCGGAGCGGTGAACATGTACTTCGGACGGATTTTGCCGTCAGCATCCTTCCAGTCGTAGTAACCATTGGCTGGTTTCTCCAGCCCGGCGTCCAAAATCTTCACGAAGTTGGGAAGCTTGGGAGCAAGCGCGTGTAAGTCCGTCCCTACGATCTGCGGATTGACGTGGAAGTAATTGATGCCCCGGTTGTCGTGGACGGCTGTATACCCTGTCTCGCCGACCTTCTGGACGGCAATCTCTTTGAGACGGGGATCCTTAGCGACCGTGGCTATCGCCTTCTGGTTGTGTGATTTCATGTAAATCTCGATCTGTTTTGCCACATCCTGAGCTTTTTCCTGGATCATCCTCTCTCCCAGCTTATTCAGCGAGGCCGTGGATTCCTTCAAGCTCGCGGTACCCAGTTCACTCAGGCTGTTGAATCCCAGGTCCCTGATGCTGACAAACTGGACGCTACCGAAGTCTATGCTGATAAAGAGCATAACGCCGATGATGAGGAAAGCCAGAAGGATAGGGACAAAAATTCCCAATATCAACCGCTGTAGCAGGCCCGGCCCCCTCGTCTTATCGCTGACCATGTGCATCCCTCCCTTTAAGACTATCTCTCCCGTGGACGAAGGAACTCCGCCATCGCCCTGGTAAAGATTGCTCTCTCCGACTCATCCGCAATCTCCTCGCTTATCGCCTTCACAAAGGAGTCCACACGGTCCTCCGGAAACGAGTCTATTGACTCTCCGAACTCGGCGATCTTGTCGTCCACGATAATGTGAGCGATCGGGCCCATGACTTT
>JADGQN010000253.1 GCA_017881765.1 Syntrophobacterales bacterium
ACCGTGAGCGACAACGGCATCGGCTTCCCGGAGCAGATGGATTTCCGGAAATCGCCTTCCCTCGGGCTGACCCTGATAAACTCCTTGGTCGAGCAGTTGGGCGGTACCATTGAGCTTGACCGGAGGGGCGGAACCACCTTTACGATCACGTTCGGATGATCGAACGGTCGATATCAACCATTCCTTCACCCCGCACTTCATAGCCTACCGCAGTTGAGAAACCCCGCCTAGCCATCTCAAATCCCAAATCCTAATTTCTAAATCCCATAGCGATAGCGAAGCATCCTGGAAAGAAACATCCTGGAAAGAAACAATCTTCCAATATTCAAATTCACAAACTTAAAAGACCGTGTACGCATGCAGTCGGTGAGGACTGTTCCTGGAGTGAACATCGCGGAAGCTCTGAAGTACCCGTAAGTGTAGGCGAGCGTGGCGCAGCCCAAGCGACTGACTCCGAGGCGTGGCAAGACGTGAAGGCGATGATTTGCGAGCTGCCACAGAATCGAACGAAAAAGAGAAGTTCGCAATTGGAGCTTGAGCGAGACGGAACGTCCGACGGGTCAGAGCGGGAGCGCCAGAGAACGGAAGGAATAGTCCTCACGGACGATTTACCCAGCTGCGTGCCACGGCATAAAGTAGTTTACTTTCTCTTCAACATTGTACTATACATAGAGGGCGAGGATAGGCCATCACCGATTCTCTGGCGCCATCCGTGCCACCTGGAGTAAAAACTATTATGCTCCCCTTCATGAGACCGCATCACGGGTTCTCTGGTGTCCGCACCCATCGTTAATGCAGAAGTCAACCTCTCCAATCGACCCGTCACTAATCCCCGCCAATTCTGAAACCAAAGGTTTCAAGGGTGCCTGGATCATGCTTGCATGTGCATGGCTGCTCGGTTTTGCCATGTACGCTCCCATGCTCTGCATTCCTCCGATAGCCCATATCATCAAGGATGAGCTTCGCGTGAGCCACGCTGCTGTGGGCCTTCTTTTCTCCATACCGGTTACCGTGCTTATAGTGCTTGCCATACCGAGCGGTTTCCTTGCTGACAGATTGGGTACACAAAGAGCTGTGGGCATCGGAGCCATCGTGATGGCAGCTGGAAGCCTGTTGAGGGGGACTTCCGAAAGCTTTGGTTCGCTCTTGGCCTATACCGCTCTTTTCGGTGTTGGCTTCAGTATCATCTATCCGAATCTGCCCAAGCTCGTGGGCCTATGGTTTCCCCGTGAGAGAGTCGGTTTAGCGACGGGAGTTTATTCAACGGGGATAACAACAGCCGGTGCCCTTGCGCTTGCGATTACGTTGCCTGTAGTTTTCCCCATGACAAACACCGTTCAGGGCACTTTCGTAATCTGGAGCGCTCCTGCCGTAGTGGCGGCTATCCTGTGGTGGCTTGTCGCCAAGGATCCGCCCCTTCCAACCCATTCCTCTATCCGGACCGCAACACCCAGCCGCGCCAATCTTCCTTCTTATTCACTATGGAAAGATAAGAATATGTGGTTCATCGCTCTTCTACTGTTTTTCAATGACATCCATTTTTACACATGGTCAGCATGGAGCCCCGCACTGATGATGAAAAAAGGGGCCACTCCGGAGTTGGCCGCGCTCATAGCATCATGCAGAGGCTGGGCAGGCTTTCCCGTTATCTTTTTGATGCCGTGGGCTTCCTACAGGGTTGGGTTAAGAAAACCGTTCATGTGGGGATCTGCGCTTCTCCTCGCCTTCGTTTCGTGGATTGCAATATATATTCCCCTTCCATTTGGCTGGCCTTTGATGGTGCTAGTCGGGATTGCGACCAGCGGCACGTTTTCGATGATACTCGCCCTTCCCCTGGAGCTGTTGCCGAACGAATATGCCGGAATGGCCAGCGGTACCGTACTCTCCATCGGGTACCTGGGTGGCCTCGTGGGACCCTGGTTCGCAGGCCGTATTATGGATGTAACCGGAAGTTTTGACCTGGCACTTTACATACTCACGGGCACGGCAATCGTTTGGGCGCTCATCGGTTTCCTGATACCTGAAACCGGCCGCAGGGCCATGGGTCACAGATAACATAGCGCACCAACACGGTTTTCCGTCCTGCAGAGCGGATGTTGTCCTGTCCCACAGGACTAATAATTCTCTCATTTTTTTAATTGTTGCACAAAATTGTTCGTATTTATTGGGAAAATCGCAATGCTTGCTCTCGGCATGTTTCCTGCTATTAAGACTTCATCCGACGAAGCCCTCTTCCGGGCGAAGTCAAGTTCAATGGTCAGGTATCCTGCGGGGGGGATGGAAATTTCAAAACCCAATCAAGGGAGGAGGTTATGCCTCGTATGAATAAACGTGCCGTCTTTGTGCTATCCATCCTGATCGTCTCTCTGCCGCTCTTATTCCTCTATTACGGTGGTGAAGCCAGAAGCGCCTCCAGTACAGCAGGAGGTCTCGCGACCGAGAAGACACCGGTTTTTGCGCCTATGCCGGGGCCGGGGAAAAAGGTACCGATCGAGGGCGGCTATTATTTGATTTACGGCTTCGACAAGAAGCCAAAGTTGGGCATGGTCATCATGAAGGTCGAGATATTTACCGCGGAGGGCAAGAAAGATACATCCTTCGAGGCCAAGGCTGATGCCGGCATGCCTTCCATGAAAGGTGCCCATGAAACAGGAGATCGGCCTTTCACTGTTTCTAAGAAGGGGGACTATCTCCTGCCCGTAAATATTGTCATGCCCGGCGATTGGGAAATAAGGCTGACGCTCTTAAAAGAAGGAAAGGCAATCTTCAGGGGCAGATACAACTTCGATGTATAATACCAATTCGTCTTCAAGCGTATACCTTCGTTGTCGCTGCGTCCTTACAGGATGCTGCGCTATCGGCTCCTTGCTGCCGCCCGGGGTACCCGGCCGAAGGCTGGGTCGTCCATCTTGAATGCAAATTGGTATAAGACTCTGGCTACGTGTCTGGCCTTCCTGTTGCTGGCCGGTATGGCACGGGCCGCGGACCACCTGCTCTATTTCGAAGCGCAGGGAATCGGCGGCTATTCCACCGACGCGACGAAGACGATCTACTATTCCCAGAGCCCGAATGCCGAGATGCAGAAGCCGAGCGTGGGCTTCGATTACCTGCAGCGATTTTCCGGCGAGTCCGGAGATTGGGCCACCTTTGCTCTCCAAAGCCGGCTGGCTTTGACCGTAGATGGAACAAACGGGGCGAATAGTCTGCAGCTGGAACCACAGGTATACAACGCTTACTTTAAGATGAAGACTCCCGGGCCTTACGTCTGGGTGGGTCATAACCGTCCTGCCTTCGGACTCGGGTCCTATTTCGACAGCCACGCCTTGCTGCTTCGGACCCTTCCCATACAGGGTTTCGGTTATGACCGCGACTGGGGAGTCGGGCTTTACAAAGACTTCTCCTGGGGGGACATCTCAGCCAGTGGCACGACCGGCTCAGGTATGCCTGTGTACACCAAGGGCAATTATATGTACGATGCCCGAGTTTCCTATGGCGTACTGAGTCACGACAATTTCAACATCGGTTTTTCCCTTGGCTACGGCCGCACACTCGACACCGTGGGTTACAAACTGTTCGAGCCCAAGCCCGAGGAAATGAAACTTGTAGGCGCTGACCTGACTATTTTAAGGAACAGGTTTGAACACCGCTTTGATCTGCTTGGCGGGACATGGCTTGGTCAGAATACGTACGCCGGCATGTACCGGTTCGGCATCAATCTTGACCAGGAGGGACGGCTCAAGATAGAGGCCCAGCCGATGTGGTCGAAGTTCGGTGATCAAAATAATTTTGAGATGTCACTCTGTTTTTCAAACCAGCTCACGTCAAACTTGACGCTCCGCGTAGGTTATTGGTATGACACCAACGTCGGTGATAACAGGAGTGACAACAGGGTTATCTTTCAAATTTACTACTATAGGCCGATATGAAACGACAACCCTTTTTCCCATACACCGTTATCGCAAAAGCAAAGGAGTCTCCCATGATGAGACTGACGGTTTTGTCCCTTCTCCTTCTCCTTGCCGGATGCACGGCAGCCTGGAGTGCCGTCGGCTGTGACCTGAATGACCCTGACCGGGACGTGGCAAGGCTCTTCCCGGAATCGACCGGGTATAAGACAATCTACACCTCGATATTGAAAAAGGGCGGAGAGAAGATGCTGTCGACAGTGGAGACGCGACTCGGGGATAAGTTCAAAGGCATCTATGAGACCATCGAGGTCCCCTATACGATCTACGAAATATACGCCAATAAGAAGAAGATCGGTTACATTCACGGAGTCAACCAGAAAGGCCAGTTCGGAGGCATCCAGGTATTCGTCGTGCTCGACCTTGAAGGCACCATAAAGGGCTTTTATATACAGAAGATGACCAGCCAGTATGCGGGAAGATTGCGCGATGCAAAGTTCGGCAGGCAGTTTATTGGTCTGACCCTCAAAGATTTCGACCATTACGATGTGGTTTCAGGGCATGCCTCCGGCAAGGTTGAGGCCATAAAGAATCCGGCTCCTGAGGCTGAGGCCGATTTCAGGGCCGCACTCAGGGCTACGAAAAAAAATCTCATTCTTATGGACGAGTTTGTATATTCCGCACAACCGAGCCCGTCTTCTCAGGAGGTACCAAAAAAGTGATCACAAAATTTCAGATAGCTTACAAGAATCTGCTGCGAAAAAGGGTCCGCAGCCTTCTCACCCTGATGGGCATCGCGGTTTCCGCCTGGGTGCTCGTAAGTCTGCTGGGGTTCAACCAGGGCTATGAGACTTCGCTCAATAAAGACATAGACAACATGGGCTTTCAGTTGATGGTCATGGCCAAAGGCTGCCCTTATGAGGCGGCCACCATGATGCTGAAAGGCGGGACAGGGCTCAAATATATGGATGAGTCTATCATGAAAGACGTGGCCAAAGAGCCTGAAGTGGAAAAGATAACCCCGATCCTCATGTCGGCCGTCTTCGATGCGAACAAAGGGGAAAGCGGGGGGATAGCCGGATACTTCGGCGTAGAGCCCAAGAGCTTCGCGGAAATGAAGCCCTTTCTTAAATTCAGACAGGGGGGCTGGTTTACCGACACAAACAGCTACGAGGCTGTCATGGGTTATGAGGCGGCTGAACTTGAACAGCGTGAAGTCGGCGACGAGATCCTCATGCCTGAAAAGAACGTCAAGTTCAAGGTGGTGGGCATACTGAACAGGACAGGCACGCAGGACGACGGGACTATCTTTGTGCCCCTCAAGACTACGCAAAAAATATTCAATAGACCCAACGAGATCACCACGATAGGCATCAAATTGAAAAAGGGTGTTAACAGCGCCCCCCTTGAGGAAAAGTTGTATCAACTCCCTGATGTCCAGATAGTGAGCCTCGCGCAGGTGAAAGATACCATCATGAAGCTCATCTCCACGGCTCAGGTAATGGTGCTCTCGATAGCCACCATAGCCATTCTGATTGCGATAGTCGGTGTCATAAATACCATCCTGACGTCTGTTTGGGAAAGATTCCAGGAGATCGGCATTCTAAAGACCGTCGGCGCCATGCCCTGGGACATATTCAAACTGATCTGGATCGAAACCGTGATCCTTTGCACGACAGGCGGCGTTATTGGCGTCATCCTTGCGCTGATACTCTCAAGAATAACGGATATGGTGATGCGCGCTGTTCTTCCCTACGCCCCGAGCGGTGGTCTCGTGCTTATAGATTTCAAACTAATCCTGATCACACTGGTCGGCATCGTCTGTATCGGCCTTCTCAGCGGCATTTATCCCGCCTGGAGGGCTGGCAGGATCCGGCCCTTGGAGGCTATCAGAGGGGAGGCCGCGAGATGAGTGAGAATCTTATATCAATGGAAGCAAAAAACCTGACAAAGGCCTATCGCCGCGGGGCCGAGGAAATTACCGCGGTAAATAGCGTTTCCCTGGAGATCAACAAAGGGGAGTTTGTATCGATCATCGGGCCATCCGGGTCTGGCAAAACCACACTGGTCAATCTCCTGGGCTGCCTCGACAATCCGACGGCGGGAGAGCTCTACCTCGGAGGCCGGTCGATCTTCGGCAAAGGAAAACGCCTCTCGGAACGTGACCTGACAAAAATCAGGAGAGAGACGTTCGGCTATATTTTTCAGAATTTCTATCTCATCCCTACCCTCACCGTCATGGAAAACGTGATATTGCCACTCACCTTCTACCGCAAGCCAAACACAGAACATGAAGCGGAAAAATTACTCAACCTTCTCGGGATCGAACACCGGAAGGACCACCTCCCGGGCCAGATCTCAGGCGGGGAGATGCAGAGGGTGGCAATAGCCAGGGCCATGGTGAACATGCCGGAAATTCTCCTTGCCGATGAGCCGACAGGCAACCTTGATACGAAGCGGTCGGTAGAGATCGTGGAGGTCCTGCGGGTGCTCAACAGAAATGTGGGCCTTACAATCATCATGGTCACGCACAATCAGGAGTTGGCCCGATACGCAGACCGGATGTTCGAGATGAAAGACGGCCAGCTTTGTGAGATTGAGGTTCCAACCGGCAACACCGTTACGAGAGCGGCCTCTCAGCGGCTCTCGTAGGTGAATAAGCTATTACGGGGAAAATGGGGTTCAAGGGTTCGAGGGTCCAAGAGAGAAAACAACACCTATTCTTATCGGTCGAGGGCGCCGCGTGCGGCGCGATGGTTAGGTCAGTGAGATAGTCACAGTACATGAATAAGGAGGTATGCGATGAAAAGAGTGTATGTCCTGAGCCTTACGATGGTTATCTGTCTGGTCTTCACGGGGATGGCATTTGCGCAGACCAAGGATGACGTCACTCTTCATAAAGCATGCAAACATTGCGGGATGGACAGAGGCACTTACGACTTTTCGCGCATGCTGATCGAATATAATGATGGATCTCACGCAGCCTTCTGCAGCCTCCATTGCGCTGCCGTCGACCTGGCAAACAATATCGACAAGACACCGATAGCGATCAGGGTCGGTGATTTCAATGGAAAGCAACTTATCGATGCAGAGAAGGCCTTATGGGTCGTTGGAGGCAACAAGCCCGGGGTC
>JADGQN010000036.1 GCA_017881765.1 Syntrophobacterales bacterium
ATCTAGCGCGGTTTCTGGGTTTCTGCGTCCGCCGGCTAGCGAAGCATGCTGAAGGAATGACGGCACACGTGGCGAGCCACGGGAATTGCACCCGTAGTGATTTGGACAAATTTCAAAGGTAATGGGCTGATTCGTGCCGGGTGGAATTTCGATGGATAACGAGGCGCGCCGAGGCTTGGGCTACGCAGGCGTACCTAGCGGTACGTCGAAGTAGAACAGGCTGAAGGGCAACGAAGTTAGGCGTGAAAGGCCACCCGGTTCCGTCATTCAAGCCATTTTTCGGCCGCCTAAGCACAAACTCCTCCAACGGGATCCCCGAGGCGCCAACGAGAAGTTTTCTATTGACCTTGAACTTATCGGCAAAGGCTGCGATCCCCGGAAGTCCCCGGCCGCGCCCACCGCTTTTGACCTCGCCATAATTACTCAATTTATTTCGTAAATTTGCTCAATGTGCTGAGTAAATGTCCCAAAGAAAATAAGGGGCAGGGGCAAGCCCTAGGGTCTTGGATACACGAGCACGTTCGTGTCGACAAAGACCTTGTTCCCGTTCATGCAGTTCCTCTCGGCTGGGGTATCGGTCTTTCAATCCCCTGAGTCGCACGGGTTTCCTCGCGAGGAACCCTTGCATCGATGCCTCGTACGACTTTTCCATCAGCATCTTTTCACGGAGCATTTCTCCTATGAGCTTCGAGACACTCGTTTCCTCCTCGGCAGCTTTGGTCCTGGCCCAGCGTGCTACCTCTTCGTCGAGGGTGATGGTAACGTTCTTCATCGTTGCTCACTTATAGTGCAACACGAAATTAGTGTTAACCAATTCACCAGACACTTTTTGGATTGTTATGCAGCTTTTTCGACAATCCTGCTTCTTGTTTGCATCGGAAGCCTGATGGGCGCAAAGAACTCTGATGGATAAAGGTAGTCCTCTCCGGACTCGTCAATGATTCTCACTTGGTTGTGCCGCTGCGCCTCTTTGTCCGAAAGCTTTTGGTACAACTTCCGCAGTTCTAAGGATGCTTCATGGCCCTCATTATCAACGCAAAGCAGAAATGTTTGTTTAATTGTTTTCACGAGGTCTCCTGCTTCTTCCGCGGAATGCGAGGAAGCATCTTCCGCAGATCGGCAATCTCTTCCTCAGGTGTCATGCGTGCGTATTTGCGGGATATTTTGTCTCGGATTTCTCTCATTGCCTTGACGGCATCAAAGGTCTTGGTCTTCATCTAGGACCTGCACCGGCGTCAGGGCTTCTTGGGTCTAGAGAGTCCCTCGCCAGACTAGGGGGTTCCCCTTTATCTATCGCGGGGTGTCCTCTTTTTTCAGTACGTCTTCAACCGCTTTTCTGAGGCGGGGAATCTTGTTTCGCACAACATCCCAAACAAGATCGTAGTCAACGCCCAAGTAATCGTGGATCAGTCGATCTCGCATGCCGGCCATGGACCGCCATTCGATCTGCGAGTACTTTTCTTTCAAATCGGCGGGCACTTTTTTCGAAGCCTCACCAATGATCTCGAGACTTCGCACAAATGCTCTCTTGAGTGTATCGTCGCAAAGGAATTGTTGCTCCGTAACTCCCGTAGCCTTTGACATAAGGAACTCAGCCTCGTCCAGGATATGGCGCAGATAATCAAGCGGCAAGGCTGACATATTGAACCTCTCGCAGAATATGCGGACCAAGATACGGGCTCAGAGATTCCGTGGTCACGAGTTCGACTCTGCGCTGCAATAGGTCTTCGAGCAGGAAGGAGAGCTCCATGAAATTATCAAACGTTTTCTTTCCCGGTTGGAATTCCACGAGAAGATCGATATCGCTCGCTGACCTCTGCTCCTCGCGAACAAACGAACCGAACAGCCCGAGCTGCTTCACGCCCAAAGCCCGCAAACGGGCGCTATTTTGTCGCAGGGTGTTCAGCACGTCTCGCTTTGTCGTAGCTGTCGCCATGGCAGCCTCCTCTTCGGACATTATACTAGATTTGCGCCGTCTTGTCTCAAACAGATTGTACCCCACGCGGAACGTACCATGACGATGGCGACCGGTTTTCACCGGAGTGACGGCCAGGCGCGATTGTTCTGATCAGTTGAGACTACTTGAGATATTTGGGAGAGAGCTTTCACACAGCCGGTTACGGGGCTTCGTATTTCGTGCCGGGTGAAATTTCGATGGATAACGCGAAGGCGAGGGGTCGCCGCCCGGAGGCGTACCCTGGGGTACGTTGAGGACCGTGCGATCCCCGAAGCCGACAAAGTTAGGCGCGAAAGTGCACCCGGCATGCTGCGGGGCAAGGAGATTCGGGGCAATCTATTTGCCCAGAATCTCCTTGACATATCCTAACGCCTCCGCGAGCCGCTCCGCAGGAATCCCCCCCTGCGCCATCTGCGGATTCCCGCCACCCTTCCCCTCAAACTTTTCCGTAATCGCTTTCATTATGGCGCCCGCGCTGAACTGTTTTGCCAGGTCCTTGGTCACAGCCACAACGAGGGTGCCCTTTGTTTCATCCTTTGTACCGACCACTACCACGCAGCTTTTCAGCTTGCCGCGGATGAGGTCGCTGACCTTTCTCAGGTCATCTGCTTTGCCGCCGTCGATGGCCATGGTGACCACTTTGGCGCCGTTCTTCTCCCAGGCGGCTGCTATGGCCTCATCCACCTTCTGGACCGCAGCCCCTTCTTTGATGCGCTCGATCTCTTTTTCCTTCGTCTGGATCTCGTCGAGCAGCCCTTGCACTCTAGCCGCAACGTTCTCGAGGTCTGTCTTCAGCTCCCTGGCGATGGATCGCGCCACGTGCTCTATTTTCCGACGGTACTGGATTGTCCCCTTACCGGTTACGGCCTCGATCCTCCTGACACCATAAGCCAACGAACCTTCGCTCACAATAGCAAGGCTGCCGATCTCTCCCGTATTCCTGACGTGGGTGCCGCCGCAGAGCTCCATGCTGAAGTCGCCCACTTTGACGACCCGCACGGTCTCGCCGTACTTCTCCTCAAAGAGCGCTGTTGCGCCGTCCCGTACGGCCTCGTCCTTGCTCTTGACGTCTGTCCGGACCTCGGCGCACGCCATGATCTTTTCGTTAACGATGTCCTCCACCCGGGTAAGCTGTTCCGGGTCGGGGGCCTGAAAATGAGTAAAGTCGAACCTGAGCCTCTCCTGCTCCACGAGTGAGCCGGACTGTTTGACGTGATCCCCCAGGACACTCCTGAGCGCATACTGGAGAAGGTGCGTGGCAGTGTGGTTCCGCGCAATCCCTTTTCTCCGCTCCACATCAACGATCAGCTCCACCTGCTGCCCGGCCTTGAACGCGCCTTTTTCCACCCTCACCTTATGGGAAAAGAGGTCCTCCCTCATTCGGGAAACCGCCAGCACCAAGGCCTCCGACCCATCACTCCGGATCACGCCTTCATCAAACGTCTGGCCACCCGACTCTCCGTAAAAGGGCGTCACGTCAAAGAAGAGCGTGCCTTCCTCGCCTTCACGGATCTCCGCGCTGCTCTGTTCTTCTTTGACGATGCCGAGAATGCGGCCTTCTGACTTCAGGGTCTCGTAGCCCGTGAAGATGTTCTTTGCTCCCTCTGCCACGATGCCCGCCGATGTCGGCACCCATCCCTCTTTCTTGGTCTTCCAGTCGGCCCTGGAGCGCTCTTTCTGCTCGTCAAGCGCCCTCTCGAAACCGGGCACATCGAGGAAAAGCCCATCCTCGCGCGCCATCTCATCGGTGATATCGATTGGGAAGCCGTAGGTATCGTAGAGCCTATAGACCACGTCGCCGGGAATGACGGTGCCACCCCTTGACAAAACATTTGTCTTCTCTTCTTCGTAAAGCCTGATGCCGACACTGAGCGTCTCCAGGAAGCGCTCTTCTTCTCCCTTCAGCACCTGCGCAATATACGGGTGGTTATTCTTGACTTCAGGATAGACGTCTTCCATCTTGT
Organism: Syntrophobacterales bacterium; assembly: GCA_017881765.1. Classification (GTDB taxonomy): domain Bacteria; phylum Desulfobacterota; class Syntrophorhabdia; order Syntrophorhabdales; family WCHB1-27; genus JADGQN01. The sequence continues at coordinate 3,922 of JADGQN010000036.1, forward strand.
CGACCACGACCTTCGAGAGATCGTGCAGAAACTCCCGCTCGATGCCTATCTTCTTGCCATAGCGCACGGCTCTTCTCATGATGCGCCGGAGCACGTAGCCTCTTCCCTCTTTTGACGGGAGCACCCCGTCATTGATGATGAAGGTGGCGCCGCGCACGTGATCCGCGATCACGCGGAAGGCCGTATCTATCTCTTCTCTTTCTCCGTACGCATAACCTGAAATATCTTCGAGGGCTTTCAGGATCGGCGTAAATAGGTCGGTCCCGTAGTTGCCTATTTTCCCCTGCAGGATCGACGCAATCCTCTCCAGCCCCATGCCCGTGTCGACCGAGGGGTTGGGCAAGGGTTTCATGGTGCCGTCGCGGAAGCGCTCATACTGCATGAAGACAAGGTTCCAGATCTCGAGGAACCGGTCGCAGTCGCAGCCCACCGTGCAGGTCGGCGTCCGGCAACCGACCTCCGGTCCGAGGTCATAAATGATCTCCGAGCAGGGGCCGCATGGTCCTTCTTCGCCCATGGCCCAGAAATTGTCCTTCTCTCCGAGGCCTACGATCCGGTCCTCCGGCACGCCGTGGCTCCTCCAGATGGCACGCGCCTCGTCGTCCTCCCGAAAGACCGTGAAGTACATCCTCGACTCGTCCAGGTTGAGCCGCTTGAGCAACAGCTCCCTGGCATACGCGATGGCGTCCTTCTTGAAATAGTCGCCGAATGAAAAGTTCCCCAGCATCTCGAAGAAGGTGTGATGCCGCAACGTTTTCCCCACGTTTTCCAGGTCGTTATGTTTTCCGCCCGCGCGCACGCACTTCTGGCACGTGGTTGCCCGTCTGTAGTCCCGCTTCTCCGCGCCGACAAAGACGTTCTTGAACTGTACCATGCCCGCGTTCACGAAGAGGAGCGTCGGGTCTTTGTCCGGCACGAGGGAAGAGCTGGAGACAATCGTGTGCCCCTGCTCTTTGAAAAACTCGAGAAACGTGCGCCTGATGTCGCCGGCCAGCATGCCTATTCCTTTATCAGGCCATGGTGCGTCAGTATCTTCTTTTCAACTTCTGCGGTTATCTCGGGGTGCTGTTTGAGAAACTCTTTCGCGTTTTCTTTGCCCTGTCCGATGCGCGCGTCACCGTATGAATACCAGGTACCCGACTTCTCGATGATGCCGAGGTCGGAGCCGATGTCGACGATATCCCCTTCCCTCGATATGCCCTCGCCGAAAATAAGATCAAACTCTGCCTCCTTAAACGGGGGGGCAAGCTTATTCTTTACGACCTTGACGCGGGTCCTCGAACCCACCACGTCCTGACCATCCTTGATGGCTGAAATCCGCCGTATGTCCAGCCTGATGGACGCATAGAACTTCAGGGCATTGCCGCCCGTTGTCGTCTCGGGGTTTCCGAACATGACGCCGATCTTCTGCCTGATCTGGTTGATGAAGATGACGGTCGTCATCGACTTGGAGATGGTGGCCGTGAGCTTTCGCAGCGCCTGGGACATGAGCCGCGCCTGCAGGCCCATGTGCTGGTCACCCATCTCTCCCTCGATCTCGGCCCGCGGCACGAGGGCCGCTACTGAATCTATGACAATCACGTCAACGGCGCCGCTCCGCACGAGGTGTTCCGTGATCTCAAGCGCCTGCTCGCCCGTGTCAGGCTGCGATATCAGGAGCTCTTCGGTGTTTACGCCTATGTTGGCCGCGTAGTGTATGTCCAGCGCATGCTCGGCATCGATGAATACGGCCGCACCGCCGTTCTTCTGGGCCTGGGCAATCACCTGGAGCGCCAGCGTTGTCTTGCCTGAAGCCTCGGGCCCATAAATCTCAACTACCCGGCCCCTCGGCACGCCGCCGATGGTGAGGGCAATATCCAGGGCAAGCGACCCGGTGGAGATGACGGCTACTTCCTCGGGGGGTCTCTCGCCCAGCTTCATTATGGAGCCTTTACCGAACGCCTTTTCGATCTGTGTGACCGCCATGTCAAGCGCCTTTGTTTTATTCTGTTCTTCCTTCATCGTTGTCGCCTCCAAGTTTTATCTTCCAGATGGGTGAGTAGATGGCCCCGGCAGGGGTGAGTGTGCTCTTGAACAGGACGAGCCCATCGACCGGAAACTCCATCCTCTCTAAAGGAGGGAGGTCTCCGTCGGGAAAGGCTGCAGGTGTTCTCATCCTCCCGAGGGTGATGTGGGGAGTATACTCCCTTATTTCCCGCTCAAAATCAAACCCTGTAAGCCCCTCCTCCACTTCTTCAAAGATGCGCTTCATCTCATCCGTGCCCTTATCAAGCCGCGCGATCACGACGCGGGCCTTCCTGCGGCTGGGGAAGGCATCGATCTCATTCAAGCTTACCACAAATGGAGTAAATCGGCTGCCGATTGGAGCGAGCGCATCGTGTATTTTTCCGGCTACCGGCTCCTCTATTTCACCAAGGAACTTGAGCGTGATATGGATGCCGTCCCTTTTCACCCATTTCACCTCGCGTGCCCGTTTGGAAAGCCTCTCGATCACTTCTCTCAGGTAGTCGACGACCGGCGTCGATACTTCAAGGGCAAGAAAGCTCCTCATGCGATTCTCCCCTCCACAAGATCGACGGCAAATTGCAACGCCTCAGTCGATGTCTGCTCCTTGATCTCCAGCCGTCCTCCACTGAACTTGAATTTTCTAAAAAAGGTCCCGGTCGTGCTTGCAAGCCCGATATAGACCGTCCCCACCGGCTTCTCCGGGCTGCCGCCCGTTGGCCCCGCAATGCCCGTAACGGCCAGGCCGATGTCAGCGCCAGTCGCGGCGCGCACGCCTTCGGCCATTTTTTCGGCTACCTCCCGGCTTACTGCTCCATGAGCCTCGATGCTCGCCGCCGGCACGGAGAGAAACGTCTGCTTTGCTTGATTGCTGTACACAACAACACCTGCGTCAAAATAATCGGAGGAGCCCGCGACATCCGTGATCCTGCTGGCTATGAGACCGCCGGTGCATGATTCCGCGACGGACAATCTCAGTTGCTTCTCGCGCAGGAGCCCGCCTAAATGCTCTTCAGGCTTCACCGGAGCCTTCCCAGCAAAAGAAGTGCCGCATTCGCGTATATGCCGGCCAGAATGTCGTCTGCAACGATCCCGTAACCCTTTGGCAGCGCTTCGAGGCGCCGGATCGGGAATGGCTTCAGGATGTCGAATATGCGGAAGAGGATAAACCCTTTCAACAAATTCGTTACATCCAGGCCCTGGCCAACCATGGTAACACAGATGCCGGCCAGTTCGTCAATAACGATGTAGCCGGGATCTTTATCCGGTAATTCCATCCGGTTGATGCAGAGCACGGCGGCGACCGCAATCAGTATCGCCGTAAGGGGATGATTGAGAATGCCGGGGAGCAGATAGATCAGAATACAGCCGAGGATGGATGCCCACGTGCCCGGGGCAAAGGGGAGATAGCCCACATAGCCACAGGTGACAAAAGCGAGTGCAACCTTACGCGCCATCCTTCGGGTCATCCTTATAGACCGTCTTCTCGTCAAATACCTTCTCGCCAACCACCTTCCACTCATTCTCCCAGGCGCGGTAAAAGCAACTGAAGTAACCCGTGTGGCACGCCGCGACCTTCTGATCCACGAGAAGGAGCAATGTGTCGTTGTCGCAGTCGAGACGGATCGACTTCACTTTCTGAAAGTGACCCGATGTCTCGCCCTTGAGCCATATCTTCCGGCGCGAACGGGAGTAGTAGTGGGCATTCTTCGTTTTCAGCGTGAGGTCAAAAGCCTCCTGGTTCATATAGGCCACCATCACCACGTCCTTCGTGCGCTCATCCTGCACGACAACGGGGATCAGCCCGTTCGCATCAAATTTCAACTCTTCCATGCAGTCTCCAATGGCTGGTGTTGTGTGTCTTTACAGCCTTACTGCTACTCCTCTCCCCCGCAGGTACTCCTTCGCTTCCATGACCGTGAATTCCCGGTAGTGGAAGATTGACGCGGCGAGAACAGCGTCCGCCTTACCGTCAACAAGGCCCTCGTAGAGGTGTTCCAGGGTCCCTACCCCGCCGGACGCGATAACCGGTATATTGACCGCCTCGGAGATGGCTCTCGTCAAAGGTATGTCATAGCCGATCTTGGTTCCGTCCCGGTCCATGCTTGTCAACAAGATTTCGCCGGCCCCCAGCTCCTCCACTTTCTTTGCCCAGCCTATTGCCTCCACCCCGGTAGGTTTCCGTCCCCCGTATGTATAGACCTCGAAGCCCGATCCGCTTCGTTTGGCATCTATCGCAATGCAGATACACTGGCTTCCGAACATGTCGCTCGCTTCACGAACAATCTCGGGCCGTTCTATGGCTGCCGTATTGATCGTTACCTTGTCCGCGCCGGCAAGAAGCACATCACGGATATCCTGAAGGCCCCTAATGCCTCCACCCGCGGTAAGCGGCATGAACACCTCTCTCGCAACTCCTTCGATCACGTTCAGTATGGTTCTTCTTTGTTCATGGGATGCCGTAATATCAAGGAAACAAAGTTCGTCGGCCAACTGCTTCTCGTACGCTTTCGCATTGACGACGGGATCCCCCGCGTCAACCAGATTGACGAAATTCATGCCCTTGACCACCCTGCCCTCCATCACGTCGAGGCAGGGGATGATCCTCTTAGTCAGCAAGTCCTGCGGCCTCCTCAATCCGTATTCGCCCTTCGTAATACGCTTTGCCGACGATGGCTGCCCAGACGTCCATCTCTTTGAGCCTGCGCAAGTCCTCTATGCTGCTCACACCACCGCTGGCAATAATCGGCAGGCGGGTCTGTCTCTGCATACTGTCTATCGCATCAAAGTCCGGGCCGCTCAGGGTGCCGTCCTTCGCGATGCTCGTGAAGAGTATGGCCATAACCGCTGAGTCTGAAGCAAGGTCGAGCACCTCCGCCAGAGAGACGCCGGCTGCCTCTTTCCATCCCTTGACCATCGGCTTCCCCTCGTAGAGATCGAGACCAAGCACAATATTGTGAAACCGGGAAAGCCCCTGAAAGAATGCTCTGTCCTCTAGGGCCCTGGTGCCCACGATCACGCCATTGATGTCCATATCTCTATAAAAGGCGATATCTTCTTCCGTGCGAATGCCGCCCCCCACCTCCATGTATCCTTGCACCTTTTCCCTGATAGCGCGTATCAGGTCACTGTGGACCCTGCTTCCCCCGCGGGCGCCGTCCAGGTCGATAATATGAAAATCCCTTGCCCCTGCCTTGCGCATGCTTTCGATGGTACCCGGCGGGTCTTCGCTATAGATGGTGGCTTGGGAAAAATCGCCCTTGAGAAGCCTCACGGCCTTGCCGCCGATGAGGTCCATCGCAAAGAAGATTTTCACTTCAAGTCCTCTTGGAGATACGCGACCCCTTTCTCAATGCCCTCTTCGGCAAGCTGGCTGGCGGTGATCCATTTCATCCCCCGCCGCAGAAAGGTGCCGAGCTTGAGGATGTTATCCATGAGCGGTTGCTGCGTCTCGTCAAATTCGAAAATTTTTACGATTCTCTTCTGATCGGAGAGATGAAGGTGAAATCCCACGCTCGCCGGTTTGTCCACGGCAAAATTGCCTCCCTGCCGCTGCTGAAACCGGTAGACAAAGATCTCGATGCTCTTCCCGCCGGCCCTGCCCATGCTGTATTTCGCGCCGCTGTCAGCAAGGTCCTGGCGCAACGCATCGAGGAGTATGCCCTCTGCGTCCTGGTGAACGGGTCCGGGCCGGATGGGTCTGCCGCAGTACGGACACGCGGTAACGCCCGTGTCCTGCACCCGGTCCGTGTAAATGCCGACCTCGGTTTCGGCCGCTTCAGTCGGAATGATGGCCGCAAGAAGAACGAATAACATGACAAGCAGGGTCAGCTTCAGGCGCATAGGTTCACAAAATTTTGAAGGAGGCGCAGGCCTACCTTCTGGCTTTTTTCCGGATGAAACTGGCATGCAAAAATGTTCCCCCTCTCGATGGATGAAGCAAACGGGCTCCCGTAGTCGGTTCTGCTCGCAATAACATCTTCCGCGGGCGCCGCATAAAACGAGTGGACAAAGTAGAAGTATTCTCCCTGGCTGATCCCTTTGAAGATCTGCGGGGCCGCACACTGTTCCACCTGGTTCCATCCCATGTGGGGAACCTTGACATCATTCTTGAATCTTTTCACGCAACCTTTGACAAGCCCCAGCCCTTCGACCCCGGGAGCTTCCTCCGATGATTCGAAGAGCATCTGCAGGCCCAGGCAGATGCCCAGATAGGGTTTGCCTTTACTTGTCTGTTCTCTCAGGACATCGAGTAGATCGAAGCCTCTCAGGTTTTCCATGCACTTGCCAAACGCGCCCACGCCGGGCAGGACGATCGCGCGGGCTTCCTCAATCACGCGCTTCTCTCTCGTGACCACGATAGACGCGCCCAATCGCGCAAACGCATTCGTCACGCTCCTCAGGTTTCCCATCCCGTAATCGACTATCGCGATCAAAGCACGCCCTTTGTCGACAAAACGCCTTTCAGGTATTCATCCTTCGCGCAGGCGTCCCGCAATGCCCTGCCAAAGCCTTTAAAGACCGACTCGATCCTGTGGTGCGCATTCTCCCCGTAATGTAAATTCACGTGGAGGCAGACCCTCGCCTCACGCACAAAGGCAAGAAAGAACTCTTTCGTGACCTCAGTATCGAATGTGCCGACTCTCCCGCTTATCTCTCCGTTCCACACCAGGTAAGGCCTGCCGCTTACGTCGATGGCGACGCTGCAGAGTGCTTCGTCCATCGGAACTACCGCATGCCCGTAGCGCCTGATGCCTTCGAAATTGGCCAGGGCGTCTTTCAATGCCCTGCCCAAGGCGATGCCCACGTCCTCAACCGTGTGGTGAGGGTCAACCTCGGTATCTCCCCGGGCTTCTATTTCCAGATCGAAAAATCCGTGGCGGGCAAAAAGCTCCAGCATGTGGTTGAAGAAAGGGATCCCCGTACTGATGCTGTACTTGCCTTGCCCATCGAGCTTCCACCTGACCTTTATTTCCGTCTCTTTGGTCTTTCTCGTGAGCTGCGCTTTTCTTTTCATGTCTACCCCTACGGGATCACCTTGTTCAACGGGTATTCGACGATGCCCTGGGCGCCCGCCCTTCGCAGTTCCGGTATGATATCACGGACGACCGACTCGTCTATGATGACCTCCAGTGCAATCCAGCCCTCGTCAGCCAGGGTTGAGATGGTCGGCGTGTGCAGGGAAGGCAGGATCTTCATGATCCGATCGAGCCCCTTCCTTGGCGTATTCATCTTCAGCCCCACCTTCTCCTCGGCGCGAAGTGCGCCCTGGAGCAGCATGACTATATTCTCTATCTTCGTCTTCTTCCACTTGTCCTTGACCGCGGCCTTGCTGGCGATCACGACCGTCTCCGACTCAAGGATTGTCTCTATGATGCGCAGGTTATTGGCTACCAGCGATGCGCCCGTTTCCGTCACCTCGACAATGGCATCGGCAAGAAGCGGCGGCTTCACCTCTGTCGCGCCCCACGAATACTCGACCACGGCCTCTATCTTTTTCGACTTGAGGAAACGCTTTGTGTAGCCGACCAGTTCGGTCGCGATCTTTTTTCCCTGCAGGTCTTTGAGGCTTTTTATCGGGGAATTCACCGGGGCCGCAACAACCCATTTCACACCCTTGAACCCTACCTTGCCATAACGCAGGCGAGCGACTTCCACTACCTTGGCATTCTGTTCCAGCACCCAATCGAGCCCCGTAATGCCCATGTCGAGGATGCCATTCTCAACATAGCGGGCCATCTCCTGCGCCCTGATGAGGAGCCCTTCCAGTTCGGGGTCGTCTATAACGGGGACATATGATCTCTCAGCCAGCTTTATATTGTAACCGGCGTTCTTGAACAGCCTGATCGTGCTATCCTGCAGGCTCCCCTTGGGGATCCCTATCTTCAGTTTCATTGCAGCAGCTCCCTTCTTGCCCTGATTGCCCGCCCGTGTGCGTAAAGCCCTTCTATTTCCGCAAGTCTCATGGCCTTACCGCCATAGGTATCGAGAAATCCTTTATCTATCTTAACCATAACTTTGCGCTTTGTAAATCTATCCACCGAAAGCCCGGAAGAAAACCTCCCCGCCCCTCCGGTGGGAAGCACGTGGTTCGTCCCTATGTAATAGTCGCCCATCGAAACGCAGGTCTCAGGCCCGACGTAGATGATGCCGGGGTACAGTATCTTCTTTGTGATAGACTCATCGCCGATCACTTCCAGATGCTCGGGCGCTATCCTGTTGATGGCTTCGACCGCCTTGTCGAGGTTCGCGTAGTGGACCAGGTAGCCGTTCTTCTCGAGTGCCTTCTCAACGGTTGCTCTGCGGGCGTTCTCGGCGAGCAGGCGCTCCATCTCCCTCATGAGCACGTAAAGATCATCCCTGGACGGCGAGAAGAGCCCCACGGTGGCCATTTCATCATGCTCGGCTTGCGAGAAAAGGTCCCATGCAGCAATCTGCGGCGGGAAGCTGCCCGTAAGCAGAATGGCAAGCTCGGAAGGGCCTGCCAGCATATCTATACCGACCCGGCCGTATACGTCCCTCTTTGCTTCCTCCACATAAGCATTGCCCGGCCCTACGATCATGTCCACCTTGGAAATGCTCCCCGCACCCAAGGCAAAGGCGTAGATCGCCTGTGCGCCGCCGAGACGAAAGACATCGCGTATTCCGAGGAGAAGACAGCAGGCTGCGATATGCGGATTAAGAACGCCGTCGTGGGTCGGGGTCGTCACATATATCTCCTTGACGCCCGCGATTTGAGCCGGCACCACCCCCATGACAAGACTCGAAGGGTAAGGGACCTGCCCGCCCGGGACGTAGACCAGGGCGCGCTCCACCGGGACAGACTCTTCCTTCACCTCCAGGCCTTTTCTCTTGTAAGTCCTTGCCCGGGGCGCCTGAGACCGGTGATAGAGCCTGACGTTCCGTATCATGCCCTTGAGCACCGGAAGGTCTTTTTTTTCGATCTTTCCGGCCGCTTCCTTGATCTCGTCGATGCTTACCTTGAGGGGATAATCCTTGCGCCAGCCGTCAAAGCGTGCGCTCAGCGCATGGAGCGATTCCTCCGCGCTCTCCACCACCTGCTTCTTGATGGCCTGCACCGACTCCCGCACGTCGGCTTTTTTTTGCTCCCGGCCGGCAATTACCGTCTCAAGGAACGCGTCCCATTCCTGTTCAAGGTGCCACACCTTCATCTTTTTTCCTCTCTATCTTTGCTCCGAGCTGCCCCAGCTTTTTTTCGATCGCCTCATACCCTCTGTCGATATGATAGATGCGCGACACCTCTGTCGTGCCGTAGGCACAGAGTCCGGCAAGGATAAGGCACGCGCTGGCCCGCAGATCGGTCGCCATCACTTTTGCGCCCTGCAGCGCCTTGACCCCCCGCACTATTGCCTGCTTCCCCACGACCATGACATCTGCGCCGAGCCTTCTCAGCTCTGCTGCATGCATCATCCTGTTTTCAAAGATCGTCTCCGTGACAACGCTGGCGCCCGTCGCGATGGACATCATGGTCATGACCTGCGCCTGCATGTCCGTTGGAAAACCCGGATAAGGAAGAGTTCTTATGTCAAATGCCGCTGGTCTCTTCCGGGACATGGAAGCGTGGAGTACGCCATTCTCCTCCGATATCTCCATCCCGGCCTCCCGAAGCTTCTCTATCACGGCAGTCAGGTGCGAAGGGTTGGCGTTTTCAATGGCTATATTGCCTCGCGTCAGCCCGCCGGCGACGAGGAAGGTGCCCGCCTCGATGCGATCAGGAATCACGTCATGGTTGCAGGGAGTGAGTCCTTCGACCCCCCGTATGAAGATGACCGGCGTGCCAAGCCCTTCGATCCGGGCTCCCATGGCCTGGAGCATTTCGCCGAGGTCGACCACTTCGGGCTCCATGGCTGCGTTCTCAATGACGGTTTCTCCTTTGGCCAACACAGCGGCCATCAGGATATTCTCTGTGCCGCCCACGGTCGATTTCTCGAAGTGCACCTTTGCGCCGCAGAGATTCTCGGCCCGCACGTCGACGTATCCTTCATGCATGCCGACTTCGCATCCGAGCAAAGAAAGGCCCTTAAGGTGGAGGTTGATAGGCCGCTCGCCGATGGCGCAGCCCCCGGGGTAGGAAACTACGGCCCTCTTGCGGCCGCCCGCCAAAGCCCCGAGCACAAGAACGGAAGCCCTCATCTCCTTTACGAGGTCGTAGGGGGCCTCGAAGCCTTCCGCGCCTGTTGTGTCTACCTTGAGGCGGTGCTCGTCGACCCATGTGGACTTCGCCCCGAGAAGTCCGAGCACGTTGATCATCGTGATCACATCTTTAAGGTGCGGGACATTCCCTATCTCGTAAACGCCTTGCTGGAGGAGAGTGGCTGCAAGCACGGGCAGGACTGCGTTCTTCGCCCCGCTGATGCCAACCGTACCCCGTAGCCTTTCCCCGCCTTCTATGACAAGTTTTTCCATGAGCCTATGAGTATCCTGTCCCGGCCGGCAAGATCCTTTTTCGAATCCACACGAAGGCCGTGTCCCTTCATCAAGTCTCCCATCGCCTCTATTTGCGCTGTGCCGCCAAGTTCGCAAAGCACGAAGCCATCCTCTTTGAGGCGGCTCGGAAGGTCCCCGACAAAACGTTCGTATACCTCTGTCCCGAGGGTCCCGCCGAGAAGGGCGGTTTTCGGCTCGAACTTCACGTCCGTCATCAGCTCTTCCCATTCGGAAGCAGAAACATACGGGAGGTTGGCCACGATGATGTCGAACCGCATCGAAGCGTTAATGGCCGCAAACAGGTCGGAGCGCACGCAGGCGATCCTGTCCTGCACTCCCAGACGGGCCGCGTTCGCGCGGGCCACGAGCAGCGCATCGCCGGATATATCAACGCAGGTAACGGCTGCTGCTCCATGCCGGGCAAGCGTGATGCCGATGATCCCTGAGCCTGTCCCCATGTCGAGGATGCGTAAGCCTCTATCTTCCGATTTGTCTCCTGATTTATGCGCCAGCCTTTCTGTCATGATCCGGAGGGCTTCCTCGACGAGCAGTTCGGTCTCCGGCCGCGGTACAAGCACCCGTTCATCGACGAAGAACTCTTCCGAGAAGAACTCTCTCGTGCGTGTGATGTACGAGAGGGGCCTGCCTTTCTTTCGCTCGGCTACATACTGATCTATGCGCTCCAACGCCTCCCGGGCAAGCTCTCTTCCCGGGTCCATGTAAATGCGCTCGCTGGTGGTGGCCAATACGAAGGCCATGATGGCGACGAGGTCGGTCCGGCCTATATCCTTTTTCCGGCGGAGCAACTCGCGGACGCGCAAGATCGTTACCTGGCCTTTAATAATTCTGTCTGAAAGTGAGAGACGACGGGGTCGAGGACGGGGTCGAGGTTTCCGGCTAAGACGTCTTCCAGCCTGTAAAGCGTGAGGCCGACGCGGTGGTCGGTTAACCTTCCCTGGGGGAAGTTGTAGGTTCGGATGCGTTCGCTTCTATCGCCCGTGCCCACTTGCTTCTTTCTCTCTGCGGAGACTTCCTGCTCCTGTTCTTCTTCGATCTGTTCCTTGAGCCGCGCCCTCAGCACCCTGAGCGCCTTGGCCTTATTCTTGTGCTGCGATTTTTCGTCCTGGCAGGTCACAACGAGACCCGTTGGTATGTGGGTGATCCTCACGGCTGAATCAGTCGTGTTTACATGCTGTCCGCCGGGGCCGCTCGACCTGAAGACGTCGATGCGCAGGTCCTCGGGGTTGACTTTGAAATCCACCTCTTCCGGTTCGACCAGTACCGCCACCGTTACCGTTGACGTGTGTATCCTGCCTTGCGATTCGGTCTCCGGTACCCGCTGGACCCTGTGCACGCCGCTCTCGTACCTGAGCTTGGGATAGGCGTCAGGGGAGTCTATAAGAAATACCACCTCTTTGAATCCCCCAAGGGAAGAGGCGCTGGCGCTCATGAGCTCTGTCTTCCACTTCATCTTCTCGGCATACTTCATGTACATGGCGAAAAGCTCGGCAGCAAAAAGGGCCGCTTCTTCGCCCCCCGTGCCGGCCCTGATCTCGAGAAACATCGTTTTGACTACATGGGTGTCCTTGCCCAGGAGCATGCCCTTGAGGAGGGCCTCAAGCTCATCCCGCCTTCTCTCCAGCAGGAGCAGCTCTTCCTGAGCCATCTCTTTCATCTCACGGTCTGCATCGTGGGCCGCCAGTTCCCGGGTTTTTTCTGCCTCTGCCCTTACCTTCTTCAGCTCTCTGAGGCTGGCGACAATCTCCCTCAGTTCCGCATGTTCTTTGGCGAGCTTGCGAAAATCGTCCTGGTTGGAGATGTTTTCCGGACGCGCCATCCCGGTTTCAATTTCCTGGAATCTGCGCTCGATCTCTTCCAGCTTTTCCGCGATCATTTCTTGTCCTGCTTCTCCTTGCTGTCCTGGCTCAGCTTCTTGGCATACTTCCGCTCAAACTTCTCTACCCGACCGCCAGTGTCCATAAGCTTTTCGCGCCCCGTGAATATCGGGTGACACTTGCCGCATATTTCCACGGTGATCTTTTCCTTCGTTGAAAGCGTCTCGAAGGTGTGGCCGCACGCGCACTTTACGAAGGCCTTCTTCAGTTCCGGGTGGATCTTCTCTTTCATCTCTCATCCTCCTCTGCTCATTGAATCAAGAAACTCTTTGTTTGACTCTACGTCGGAAAGCTTCTCAAGGAGAAACTCCATCGACTCAACGGTATTCATCGGCTGCAGGACCTTACGCAGCAACCATATCCTCGATAGATCGCCGTTTTCGAGAAGAAGCTCTTCTTTTCTGGTTCCGGACTTGTTGATGTCGATCGCGGGGAATATCCGCTTCTCCGCAAGCTTCCTGTCAAGGTAGATCTCGCTGTTGCCCGTGCCCTTGAACTCCTCGAAGATCACCTCGTCCATCCTGCTTCCCGTGTCAATCAGTGCGGTCGCAACGATTGTAAGGCTTCCGCCCTCCTCTATCTTGCGGGCTGCGCCGAAAAATCGTTTCGGTTTCTGCATGGCGGACGCGTCGATGCCTCCGGAGAGGATCTTGCCGCTCGACGGAACAACGGTATTGTAAGCCCTCGCCAGCCTCGTGATGGAGTCGAGAAGTATCACCACGTCCCGCTTGTGCTCCACCAGCCGCTTCGCTTTCTCTATGACGATTTCAGCCACCTGAACGTGCCTGGTAGCGGGCTCGTCAAAGGTAGAACTGACAACCTCGCCGTGGACGGATCGCTCCATATCCGTGACTTCTTCCGGTCTCTCGTCAATGAGAAGAACGATCAGGAAGATCTCCGGATGGTTCGCCGTGACGCTGTTGGCTATGCTTTGAAGGAGCATGGTTTTGCCCGTCCTCGGCGGAGCAACGATAAGTGCGCGCTGACCCTTGCCTATGGGCGTGAAAAGGTCCATCACCCTGGCGGGAAGCTTCGTGGCGGTTGTTTCCTGCACTATGCGTGCGCATGGATAGATAGGCGTCAGGTTGTCAAAGATGATCTTGTCTTTTGCGATCTCCGGGTCGTCGAAGTTTATTTTTTCGATCTTCAGGAGCGCGAAGTATTTCTCGTTGTCCTTGGGGGGGCGGATCTGGCCCGATATGGTGTCTCCCGTTCGAAGACCAAACCTCTTGATCTGTGAGGGCGAGACGTATATGTCGTCCGGCCCGGGCAGGTAGTTTGAGTCTACCGATCGAAGGAAGCCAAACCCTTCCGGCAGGATCTCCAGTACGCCCTCTCCGTATATCACCTCGTTCTTGTCGACGAGCGATTGGAGTATCGCAAAGATAAGCTCCTGCTTGCGCAGGCCTGTTGCGTTGTCAACGGCCATCTCCTTTGCGATGTGGGTCAGTTCCCCTATTTTCTTTCCCTTTAATTCAGTAAGATGCATTTCGTTCTTCCTCCCAGCTGGTTAGCTTCTCAAGGAATAGGCTGACCTCCCCTCGAAGCTCTTCCTCTGTTCCGTTGTTGTTTATGACGTAGTCTGCGCTCGCTGCTTTTTGGCTGAGCGGGATTTGAAAGGATAGCCTCCTCGCAACGTCATCGGCCTGCATGCCCCTTTTCTTCAGCCTTCTCTTTATCGTCTGCATGTCGGTCGCCACCACGACCACCTTGTCCACCTTTTTGTCAAATCCTGTCTCGAAGAGAAGCGGGTGATCAAATACCACGGCCCGCGCTCCGCTCTCTCTCAGGACTTCAATCCTCTTTTTCACTTCGCCCCGCACGCGGGGGTGGATAATCGCCTCGAGCTTTCGCAATGCATCACCTTGATTGAAGGCTGCTCTGCGGAGCTTCACGATGTCCACGACACCATCCAGGACGAACTCGCCGCCGAAGGTTGCCCTGATGTCGTCCTGGGTCTCTTTCCAATTAAGGCTCTCTTTTGCGAGGCCGTCCAGGTCTATAACGTCAAGGCCTTGCTCCCTCAGGAGTCGCGCTGCGGTGCTTTTGCCACTCCCAAGAACACCGGTCAGCCCCAGGGTGATCATATGTCCAGGTTCATCACATTCATCGCGTTATCTTCGATAAACTTGCGTCTCGACTCGACGTTGGCGCCCATCAGGATGGTAAACACCTGGTCGACCTCATCCGGGGCCACGATGGCCACCCGTACAAGGCTGCGCCTCGCCGGATCCATGGTGGTTGACCAGAGCTGTTCCGGGTTCATCTCGCCGAGGCCCTTATATCTCTGGATGGTCAAACCCTCTTTACCTTTTTCGCTGATAAGTGAAAGGAGTTCGTTAACCGGCGTGGGGCGGCGCGAGCCGTCCTTCTCAAGAACGCGCACCTCTTTTTCGTAGTATTCGGAGAGGTTCTTGTAGGCGCGGTAGTGTCCCTTGTAATCCTCCTGACTGCAGAATTCGTAGTCGATGCGGGGCGTCAGTCGCTTCTCGGAGCCATTATCAACGGTCAAGGTAAAAAGGTTGTGCTCCGGGTCGAGAGAGATGTGGGTCGTCCGATCCTCTTTTTCCAGCTGCCCCTTGAGGCGAAGGAGTTTCTCCTCGTTCTCGAAATCTTCACGCTGGTAAATGTCGGCCCTGAACAGGGCCAGCACTATCGGCCTCTGAATGTTCAGCCGTTCCATATTCCTGAAATATTTTTCGAGTCCCCTCAGCGCCTCAAGGTCCGTCTTCAGCCGGGCGGGCGGGATGTCCTGTCCGTCCAGGAAGCACTTCACCTTTTCCATGCTCCGTTGCATGACGAACCTTTCCATCTCGTCGTCGTCTTTCATGTATGTGTCTTTGCCGCCCACGGCCACTCTGTAAAGTGGCGGCTGCGCTATGTAGAGATAGCCCTTATCAATCAACTCCGGCATCTTGCGGTAGAAAAGCGTGAGGAGGAGGGTGCGGATGTGGGAACCGTCCACGTCGGCATCGGTCATGATCACGACTTTCTTATACCGCAGGTGCTCCATGCTCCCTGCCTGTACACCCAGAGCCAGATGGATTGCTCGTATTTCTTCGTTGGAAAGGACCTTCTCTTGGCGGGCCCTTTCGACATTCAGAATTTTTCCCTTGAGGGGCAGTATGGCCTGTGTTTTCCTGTCGCGCCCCTGCTTTGCGGAACCGCCTGCGGAGTCGCCCTCAACCAAGTAAATCTCCCGGAGTTCCGGGTCACTCTCCTGACAATCGGCCAGTTTGCCCGGGAGGATGCCCGTGTCTGACTGGCCCTTGCCCTTTATAAGCTCCTTTGCTTTTTTGGCAGCCTCGCGGGCCCTTTTTGTCTCCATCGCCTTATTGACAATGGCTTTTCCGACGTCGGGGTGAAGCTCCAGGTATTCGGTAAGTTTCTCGTTGAGCAAGGACTCGACG